>DGRP01000026.1 GCA_002391065.1 Ruminococcus sp. UBA4385
GAGGTGCCGAAATGAGAGTAAAGATTACACTTGCTTGTACAGAGTGTAAGCAGAGAAACTACAACACCAAGAAGAACAAGAAGAATGATCCTGACAGACTTGAAATGAAGAAGTATTGCAAGTTCTGTAAGAAACACACTCTTCACAAAGAGACCAAGTAAGGCTGAGAGGTGCGCACATGGCTAAGAAGGACAATGACGCAAAAACCTCGAAGAAGACTCCCGAAAGGAAGAAAAAGGGCGGAATAAGAAAATGGTTCCGTGAGTTGAGAGCTGAAATGAAGAAGGTCGTATGGCCGACAAGAAAGCAGGTCGTCAACAATACGGGAGTTGTACTGACGGTAATGGCGGTAATGGCGCTGTTTCTGTTCGGAGTAGACTCAGGTCTCGGAGCTGCTATACAGGCGATCTTAAAGATCGGTGCGTAAGCAGTAAGGGTTTTCGGACGCATCAATATTACGGAGGTAGGATAAACAATGGCAGAAGAAGCAAAATGGTATGTCGTTCATACCTACTCGGGCTATGAGAACAAGGTAAAGCAGAATATTGAGAAGGTCGTAGAGAACCGTAAGCTTCAGGAGCTTATCCCTGAGGTCAGGATACCGGTTGAGCTGGTAACTGAGGTCAAGGACAATAAGACGACTGAGGTTGAAAAAAAGCTTTTTCCAAGCTATGTACTCGTTAAGATGATACTGACAGACGACTCATGGTATATCGTAAGGAACACCAGAGGCGTTACAGGCTTTGTAGGTCCTGCATCGAAGCCCGTTCCCCTTTCTGACAGAGAGGTAGCGGCACTCGGAGTAGAGGCTAAGAAGTCGGCAGTTGTTGAGGTCAGCTTCAAGATCGGTGATACTGTTACTGTTACAGCAGGCTCGTTTGAGGGCTTTACAGGTACAGTTGACAGCCTCGATATGGAAGCTCAGACAGCAGATGTCAGGGTATCAATGTTCGGAAGAGAGACTACGGTATCGCTTCCGCTTACACAGATCAAAACAGAGGGCTAAGCTGAGAAAAGGCAGTCATTCGCATTGGAAGCAAGGCGTTAATACGCAGAAATATACGCTTCCAAAAACGTGGGAGAGCTTTAACGCTCGCCTTACCACTTAATTATGGAGGTGCAAATAATGGCACAGAAGGTAGTAGGCTATATCAAGCTTCAGATCCCGGCAGGAAAGGCAACTCCTGCTCCCCCGGTTGGTCCGGCACTCGGTCAGCACGGTGTAAACATTATGGCATTCACAAAGGATTTCAACGAGAGAACCAAGAACGATATCGGTCTTATCATTCCTGTTGTAATCACAGTTTATGCTGACAGATCATTCACATTCATCACTAAGACTCCTCCTGCAGCAGTTCTTATCAAGAAGGCTTGCAAGATCGAGTCCGGTTCTGGTGTGCCTAACAAGACTAAGGTCGCTAAGATCAGCAAGGCTGACGTACAGAAGATCGCTGAGCAGAAGATGCCCGATCTTAATGCAGCTAACATTGAGAGCGCTATGAGCATGATCGCAGGTACCTGCAGATCTATGGGCGTAGTTGTTGAGGACTAAGGGAGGTAAAGTAGTATGAAGCATGGAAAGAAATATGTTGATGCTGCAAAGACCATCGACAGATCCAAGCAGTATGACGCTCCCGAGGCTCTTGAGCTTGCAGCTGCGGGTGCAAAGGCAAAGTTCGATGAGACTATCGAGCTTCACATTCGTCTCGGTGTTGACTCCAGACACGCTGATCAGCAGGTAAGAGGCGCAGTTGTTCTTCCTAACGGAACAGGTAAGAAGGTAAGAGTTCTTGTATTCTGCAAGGAAGAGAAGTATGATGACGCTAAGGCAGCAGGCGCTGACTATGTAGGCGGAATGGATCTCGTTGAGAAGATCACAAAGGAAAACTGGATGGATTTTGACGTTGTAGTTGCATCGCCTGACATGATGGGCGTTGTAGGACGTCTCGGTAAGGTACTCGGACCAAGAGGTCTTATGCCTAACCCGAAGGCAGGTACTGTAACTCCTGACGTTGCTAAGGCTGTAACAGATGCTAAGGCAGGTAAGATCGAGTACAGACTTGACAAGACCAACATCATTCACTGCCCGATAGGCAAGGCTTCATTCGGTAAGGAGAAGCTTGAGCAGAACTTCGATACACTTATGGAAGCTATCGTAAAGGCTAAGCCTACAGCAGCAAAGGGTCAGTATCTCAAGAGCGTTGTAGTTGCATCTACAATGGGCCCCGGAATCAAGATCAGCACTGCTAAGTACGGCAACTGATCAAAAGCAATAATAAAGAGGATCGCTTGGTGCGGTCCTCTTTTTTGTTATCTTCCTTTTTGTGCGACCTCTTCAAAGTCGAGCTTTCCCCCGAAAATGTCAAGTGCACTGCCGACAGTGAAGTCTATCTTCCCGAGCCCAAGACGCTTTATCTCGTCTATCTCCTCCATTTCGGAGATGCCGCCTGCATAGGTGGCCGGAATTTCACAGCACCGAGCCATAAGGCTCACAAGCTCACGCTCTATTCCGCTTTGCCTGCCCTCGCTGTCAACTCCGTGTATAAGAAGCTCCGCACAGGTGCTTTGAAGCGCCCTTATCGTCTGCTCGTTTACTTCAACGTCGGTGAATTTCTGCCAGCGATCTGTAACGATGTAGTATTTACCGTCTCGCTTTCGGCAGGAAAGGTCGAGCACCAGCCTGTCTTTTCCTACAGCCCTCACCATTTTGCTGAGATTTGCTTCATTAAGCTGACCGTCCTTGAAAACAAAGCTTGTCACAATAACGTGCGATGCGCCAAGCTCTAAGAAACCCTCGGCATTCTGATCGTTTATACCGCCTCCGAGCTGAAAGCCCTGAGGATATGCAGAGAGCGCAAGCCTTGCCTGCCCGCAGTCAGCTTCATAGTACTCGCTCCCGACAGGGTTGAGTATTATTATATGTCCGCCGGAGAGCCCACGGCTTTTGTAGAGCTCTCCATAGTAAGCGCCGTCAAGGTCGGAAACAAAGTTATCGGTTGCAAAACCGCCCTCATCACGGAGAGAACCTCCGACTATCTGCTTTACTTTTCCGTTATGAATGTCAACACAAGGTCTGAATTTCATGTTTCTGTCCTTTCATTATGCATTTACTCCGTAGATTAACAGATACTTTTCTCCCTCAACCTCGGTAACTGTAATTTTCAGAAACTCAAGCTCTTCATGGCTGAGCCCCGATAAAGCATCAGTAAGCATATTCATAAGCTCTGATTTGTCATTTTTATTAAAGCTGCTCGGAAAGACAGCCTTTTTAGGCTCATCCTCAATACTGAGCCCCTTTACTTTGAATGAGCCGTCACGGCGCATATTCTGAGAAAGCTCCTTAATATAGTCGGGAAGCTCTTCTAAGCTTTCAAGCTCCCGACAGCTGTGTACAGTGTAGCTGTATTCATAGCTGTTCGCTGTGGGTACATCAACTGTGTTCCAGTTATGCTCTTCAAGCATCAGCTTGTCGGTGACGTTAAAGTAGGTGTGGCGGACAGGTCTGTTTGTCTTGTCAGGAACAGGGTCGTCCCAGGTGACATCAACATGATACCATTTATCATCAAGGCAGACCATGTTCCATGCGTGCTCTTCTCCGTCATGTGCTGTCGAATGAATAGTCTGACAGCTTATTCCCAGCATATCCATAAACATCTGGAAAGTGGTCGCATAGCCTGCACAGATACATCTGCCCTCGAAAAGTGCTCCGTAAGGGTCACGGTTGTGCTCAGACGGTGCAGATATAGCATTCAGGTTTTCCTCATCGTAGGTAACGTTCCTGACCAGCCAGTCATGTATTGCAAGTTCCTTGTCATAGTCGCTCATATCATCGGTGATAGCTTCGGCAATAACCTCTTTTGCTTTTTCAAGAATGGCCGATTGCATCTCATTAAGCCCTGCCGGATCTGCACTCAGATATGCCTGACTTATAGGCGCTGTATCATAAAGCTCCTCGGGTTCGGGCTCAGGCTCTGGAGGGAGCTTTGACTCGGTGCTTGCAGTTATCGTTACTTTCGGTGCAGTTGTCTGAATCCGACTGCTTTCAGAAGCAGGCTCGTTCTCAGTGCAGGCACTCAGAAAAAGTATTGAAATAATAAGCGCTGAAAGCATTTTTTTCATGCTCTGTCCCCCTTGCACCAAGATATGAATATTATATCACAAAAGGCGGTCATTGTAAAGCAAAAAATGCTTGAAAAGCTCAGTCGTCTATGCTATAATAATAGGGACTAAAACGAACGGAGTGAGTTCATGAGCGAAAAGAAGCTTCTTGAAGCAGGAAAGATAGTGACTGTTTTCGGCCTGAAGGGTGAGGTCAAGGTACAGCCGTGGTGCGATACCCCTGATTTTCTGTGCGAGTTTGACACTCTCTATTACAAAAGCGGAACACCCGTAAATGTAGAGCGTTCAAGAGTTCAGAAGAATATGGTCATTATGAAAATAGAGGGGACAGATTCGGTAGAGGAGGCCCAGAAACTCAGAAACCGTGTTCTCTATATCGACCGTGATGATGTTGAGCTTGACGAGGGCTGTTATTTTATTCAGGACCTTATCGGTCTTACGGTTATAGAATCAAAGGACGGCAAGGTATACGGCAGGCTTTCAGATGTCAGCCAGACGGGCGCTAACGATGTTTATCATATCAAAGCCGAGGACGGAAAAGAGTACCTTATTCCCGCAATACCCGAGGTTATCGACAATATCGACCTTGAGGGCGGAATAATGAAAATAACGGCTCTTGACGGCCTGTTTGATTAGGGGTGAGCCTATGAGAATAGATATTGCAACCCTTTTTCCCGAAATGCTTGAAAACTACCTCGGGGAGAGCATAGTCGGCAGAGCCCGTAAGAAAGGCGTGTTTGAGCTTCAGTGTCATAATATCAGAGACTACACCGAGGACAAGCACCGCCGTGTTGACGATACGCCCTACAGCGAGCGTCAGGGAATGCTCATGCAGTGCGAGCCTATAATGAACTGCTATAAGGCTGTAGCAGGTGAGAGAAAGCCGCACGTTATCTTTATGTCGCCTCAGGGTAAGACCCTCACTCAGAAGCGTGCAAGGGAGCTTGCTCAGATGGACGACCTGTTTATTCTCTGCGGACATTATGAGGGCGTAGATCAGCGTATTCTCGATAGGATCGTTGATGAGGAGATCTCTGTAGGCGACTATGTGCTTACAGGCGGAGAGCTTCCTGCGCTTGTGCTTGTGGACTGTGTAGTAAGAATGCTTGAGGGTACGCTCTCGCAGACCGACTGCTATGAAGATGAGAGCCACTACAGCGCCCTTCTGGAGTATCCGCAGTACACAAGACCTGAGGTCTGGGAGGGCGAAAAAGTGCCTGAGGTGCTGCTTTCGGGAGATCATGCGAAAATCTCTGCATGGAGACGTGAACAACAGATCATAACAACGTGGAAAAAGCGTCCCGAGCTCCTTGAAAAGGCGTCTCTGACCCACGATGATTTAGCAATTATACACAAATTGAACAAGGGTGAAATCGGTTAATCGACGAAGTTTTCAACATTTTCAACAGATTTGTTAAAAAGATTTGTACAAAGTGATACATAAAAGCGTTTCGTTTCGTTAAAATTGCAAAAGATAAAGTGAACTTGGTGAAAGTAAATGAGCAAAATGACAAAAAATCGGAGAAATACGATTGTTTGTCTAAAATTTGCGTTGACGAAAATGGATTTGTCGAGTATAATATTGTTATCAGGGTGAATAATAGCGTGGTGTATACTGCGCATACCTTGGAAGAGAAAAATATACGGAAAACGAAATTATAATTATGAAATGGAGAGATCGGTTATGTTCGTTAAAGACGTTGTAGTTCAGAATCAGGTCGGCCTTCACGCTCGTCCTGCAACTTTCTTCATCCAGAAGGCAAATGAGTTCAAGTCCTCTATCTGGGTTGAGAAGGAGGAGAGAAGAGTCAACGCTAAGAGCCTGCTTGGTATCCTTTCACTCGGCATTGTAGGCGGTACCTCTATCAGGATCATTGCTGACGGCCCCGATGAGGAGGCAGCAGTAGGCGGCCTTGTTGATCTGGTTGACAGCGGTTTTGCAGAGGGAGCAAGATAAGCGTCATTGCATTTCAGAAATGAGTGTTAATACAGATAATCTTCGCAGGACACCTGCGGAGATTTTTTGTTTATATAAGGCTCTGATTTTTTGGTGAATTCGCCTATTACATCAAGCTTTTAAAAGTGGTATAATAATATCGGACAGTTATGATTTGAGGATTATACCTCGGAGAAAGGAGCAGTAATGTTTAAGCAGGGCGATGTGGTATCCTACGGAGCAACAGGAGTTTGCCGTATTTCAGGGGAGTGCATACAGAAGGTAAAGGGGGAGAACAGGAAGTATCTTACGTTAAAGCCTGTGTATTCTCCGAATTCAACAGTGTATGTGCCTCTCGACAATGAGGAGCTGCTTGGCAAGGTTAAAAACCTCATGACAGATGAGGATGCCAAGGCGCTGATACAGGAGTTACCGCAGAGTGAGACCTCATGGATAGACAATGACGCAAAGAGAACAGAACATTTTACAAAGATAATTGAAGGCGGCAACAGAAAGGAGCTCGCAGAAATGGTGCGTGCTCTCTATGTACACAGGCGAGAGCAGCTTTCAAAGGGCAAAAGGCTGCACGCATCAGATGAGCTGTTTTTCAGAAATGCCGAGAAGATACTCTTTGAGGAGCTTGCAGCGGCACTGGGTATAGAGCTCGATCAGGTGCTTGATTTTATTGAAAATATGGATAAAAAAGAGGCTTAAAGCTAAAACCGCCTGCGGAGCATTTTCCGCAGGCGGTAAATTTTTATGCATTGTCCTTTTTGTAGATAGCTGCAAAGAAGTACTTGTAGCCCGTGTAGTTGTTCGAGTTCCCCCATTTTACCTGAACCTCAACTATGCAGCCGTCAATATCGTCTTTTGGAAGCGTCAGCTTCGGGGACTGCTCAAGTATCTTCGACCCGTCATAGGAATATACCGTGTACAGTACATCACCTGTGCGGTTTCCGTTAGCGGTTACGCTCATTTTTTCAAGGAAGAAAACCTCTCCGTTTTTTGAACAGTGTATAGGAACATCAAAGGTGTAAATCGAATCATAGCGCTGCTTGACAGTCTTTTCAAGATTGTTCTTTTTTGCTTTTCCGCCGTAGCACCGTTCATAGAGTTCGCCTTCAAGCTCGTATTTATCATCACCGAGTGTAACAATAAGCTGCCCCTGCTTAGCGGCAGGCTCTCCGGAGGAAATAATGATCCCCGCTGTTACAACAAGCACGGTAAGTATAATAACAAGTATCTGTCTTTTCATTAAAATTATCCTCTCAATAGGGTATAAATTTATTATACACGATATCTGTGAACAAATCAAGTAAATGCAGCAAAAAAGCCATAGTGCTTCTGTCTGTAGAGCAGAAGTACTATGGCTTGATTTTTTGTAATTACAACTTACGGTAAAAGTCTGTTTATATCTCTCGGGAACATCGAAGTCTCACGGATATTGTTCTTGCCGAGCAGCTTCATCAGCAGTCTTTCAAGACCGATACCCAGTCCTCCGTGAGGAGGCAGCCCATATTTGTGAGCCTCAAGATAGCTTGCAAAGTCGGCAGGGTCAAGTCCCTGAGCCTTCATTTTAGCTACCTGCTCATCGTAATCGTGAATTCTCTGTCCGCCCGAGGTTATCTCCAGCCCCCTGAACAGCAGGTCGAACTTGTAGGCCTCTCTCGGGTCTTCTCTGGAGTTCATTGCATAGAACGGCGGCTTCGATGACGGGAAGTGCGTAACAAAGATGAAGTCAGAATCGTACTTCTCCTTTGCGTACTTTCCGAGGTTTACCTCGTCCTCGGGGTCAAGGTCAAACTTCTTGCCCGTTGAATCGGCACCTCTGAGAAGCTTCAGAGCGTCTGCGAACTTGATGGACGGAATCTCCTTAATAGTCGGAACATCGGCTTCAAGTATCTTTATCTCGTTCTGATAGTTCTCCTTGATGTACTCAAAAATGCTTCTGAGCATTGCAGTCTCCATAGCCATAACATCGTACATACTGTCGATATAGCCCATCTCAAAGTCAAGACCGATATACTCGTTGATATGACGTGAGGTTGCGTGTTTTTCAGCTCTGTAAACAGGAGCGATCTCGTAAACTCTGTCAAAGAAAGCAACTGCTGTCTGCTTGTAGAACTGCGGCGACTGGTTCAGGAAAGCGTTCTTTCCGAAGTAGTCAAGTGCGAAAATGTTCGCACCGCCCTCAGCGCCCTGAGCAACTATCTTAGGTGAGTGTATCTCGGTGAAGTTCTGCTCCTGCATGAACTTGTGCATTCCGTGAACAAGACCCTCCTGCAGCTTGAAGATAGCTCTCTCATAAGGGTTCCTGAGCGATACAGCTCTGTTGTCGAGGTTTACTTCTATTGTACAGCCAAGCTTGCCCTGAGATATTTTCAGAGGCAGCTCGGAAGCGTTAGTCGATACAAGCTGGATAGAGGACAGCTCTATCTCAAGTCCTGTAGCCTCACGCTCGTTCTCCTTGACAGTTCCCTTAACCTTTACGAAATAGCCCTCTCTGAGGCCCTCTATGCTGTCAGCACACTTGTCAGCAGAGTAAACTGTCTGGAATACATATCTTGCAGTTCTCACATTTATGAATGCGATACTGCCCATATTTCTTATCCTGTGAACACAGCCCTCAAACTCAACCTCCTTGCCCATTGAAGCCTTAGCCTCGGCAAGAGTGAATTCCTTTATAAGCTTGTCTGTGGAGATCATAAGCATATTGCCGTCTGCTCTCGGAACAAACTTGTCGGCAGGCTCATACTTTGTGAGCTTGTCGGTTCCGATGACAGTCTCGGTCTGTTCCTCGTCAGAGCCCTTGCTGTCAGTTCTTGAAGCAGCAAACTCATCAAGCTTCTTTTCAAGCTCGGCCTTGATTATCTTAGGCGTAGCGATACCCTTGAGAGCCTTCGTACACTGCCCCATAATAAAGCCGAATACCTTTTTCTCTCCGTTTGCATACTGCTCAGCCTGAGCGCTGTTCTCGCTGAGTATGCGCTCGATCTCGGACTGAACCTTGCCCTCATCAACTGTGATGAGCATACCCTTTTCTTTTGCTATGTCCATAGGCTTTCCGCCCTGCTCGGCCATAACCCTGAAAATAGCCTTTGCATCGTTCTTTGAAACTGTCTCCTTGTCGGACATCTCAACGAGCTTTGCAATATCCTCGGCAGGGAAGCTGATATTGTCAATATCAATCTCACCGAGGTTTACACGTCTCATAAACTCACCGAGCATGAAAACGGAAACGCTCTTCGGGTCATTGTAGTGCTTGCAGGCCTCATCAAAGAAGTCGGATATCTGCTTTGACTGGATAAGGATATCGGCATCGACCTCCGAGATACCGCTTGCCATATATCTTGCCTTTCTGTCGGCAGGCATTTCGGGGAGCTTTGCGTGTATTTCCTCTATCTGCTGATCTGTGAGGTTCACCTGCAGTATATCAGGCTCGGGGAAGTAACGGTAGTCATTAGCATTCTCCTTAGTACGCATAGAGGTAGTCTTGTCACGGTTAGCATTGTAACGTCTTGTTTCCTGAACTACCTTCTTGCCTGCTTCAAGGAGAAGTGCCTGTCTTTTCTGCTCATACTTGATAGCACGGCCTACGCTCTTTACCGAGTTTATGTTCTTTATCTCGGCACGGGTACCGAACTCGGTCGCATCGGGTCGCATAAGAGAGATGTTTACATCGCATCTCAGTGAGCCCTGCTCCATTTTACAGTCGCAGACACCTGCGTATTTAAGCAGCAGTGCTATCTGCTCAACATAAGCCATAGCCTCCTCTGCGGAAGCGATGTCAGGCTCGGAAACTATCTCGATAAGCGGAATACCGCATCTGTTGTAGTCGGCAAGCGACACGCCGTTGAAGTCATCATGCACAAGCTTTCCTGCGTCCTCTTCAAGGTGGATATGGTTGATCCTTATCTTCTTTTTCTTGCCCTCTACCTCGATCTCAACTGCGCCTGCACCGATTATCGGGTAGTAAAGCTGAGAGATCTGATATGCCTTCGGCAAATCGGGGTAGAAATAGTTCTTACGGTCAAACACCGAGAACTTGTTTATCGAGCAGCCCAGAGCAAAGCCTGCCTTGACTGCGTACTCAACTGCCGTCTGGTTGATAACAGGGAGCGTTCCGGGCATACCTGTGCAGACAGGGCAGCATCTTGTGTTGGGCGCTCCGCCGAACTCAGCCGAGCAGCCGCAGAATATCTTAGTCTTGGTGAGGAGCTCTGCGTGTATCTCCAGACCAATGACGGTCCTCCATTTTTCCATGCTGATCTCCTCCTTACATCTTCGGCAGCACAGGAGTAAAGCCCTGCTCGAATGCGTCTGCTGCCTTGATTATATCCTGTTCTCTGAATTTCTTTCCTATGATAGACATTCCTATCGGCATACCGTTCTTATCATATCCGCAGGTAGTGGAAATAGCAGGCAGCCCTGCGATGTTCACTGTTACCGTGCAGATATCAGCCTGATACATTGAAACGGGGTCAGCCGTTTTCTCGGGGCTGTAAGCAACGGTCGGTGCGGTAGGTGTAAGAATGATGTCGCACTTCTCAAAGATGTCGTTATACTCTTTTCTTACGAGCTGTCTGAGTGCGAGTGCCTTTCTGTAGTAAGCGTCATAATATCCGCTTGACAGGCAGTAGTTTCCGAGAAGTATTCTTCTCTTTACCTCATCGCCGAAGCCCTCCGAGCGTGACCTTACAATCAGCTCTTCGTAGCTGTCACACTGGCGCTCGGTTCTGTGACCGTACTTGATTCCGTCATAACGTGAGAGGTTTGAAGCTGCCTCTGCGCAGGCAAGCAGATAATAGCACGATACCGCATATTTAAGTGACGGCATAGAGCAGTCTATCAGCTCAGCGCCCATAGCCTTGTATGCTTCTGCTGCTTTCATAACAGTGTCTCTTACTTCGCTGTCGATACCCTCGGCATAGAACTCCTTCGGAACTGCTATCTTCACGCCCTTCATGCTCTCGCCAATGTTCGAGGTGAAGTCGGGCACGTCCTCTTTTGCACTTGTTCCGTCATGAATATCAAAACCGCAGATGTAATTGAGAAGTATACCGCAGTCATGAGCGTCAAGTCCGATAGCGCCTATCTGGTCGAGCGAGCTTGCGAAGGCTACCAGTCCGTAACGAGAAACTCTGCTGTAGGTAGGTTTGATACCCGTAACTCCGCAGAAGGAAGCAGGCTGTCTTATCGAGCCGCCGGTATCGGTACCGAGAGCAATAGGTGCAAGTCTTGCCGAAACAGCCGCTGCCGAGCCGCCCGAAGAGCCTCCGGGAACGCAGCCCTTGTTATAAGGGTTCACAGTCTTTGCAAAGGCAGAGGTCTGAGTTGAACCGCCCATAGCGAATTCGTCCATAGATGTCTTGCCGAGCATAACTATATTCTGAGCGTTCAGCTTTTCCATTACTGTAGCATTATAAGGCGGGATAAAGTTTTCCAGTATCTTCGATGCGCAGGTGGTCTTTACACCCTTAGTGCAGATATTATCCTTAACTGCCACAGGTATACCTGTCAGAGCCTTAGCCTCGCCCTTGTTTATTATTTCCTGAGCTGCTTTTGCCTGCTGCATAGCCAGCTCCTCGGTTACGGTGATGTAGCTTTTTATCTCACCGTCATATTGTTTTATCCTGTCAAAATAGCTCTTAGCAAGCTCCTCGGCGGAGAGCTCCTTGCTGTCAAGAGCCTTTCTCATATCACGCAGCTTCATATTAAGCTCCATGTCAAACACCCTTTCCTATATTACTCAACGACCTTAGGCACTACGAAGCAGTTGTTCGAGCTTACCGCATTTGAGGTTATCCTGTCTGTCTCCATAGAGGGCACAACGCTGTCGGCTCTCAGCTCAGGCAGGAATACATCGTGATTGTCCTTGTAAGCGTCATAGGTGACGTCTATCTCCTTGACTGTATCCATAAGTCCGATGATGTCAGTCATCTGACCTGCGGTCTCTTCGAGCTTCTCGTCTGAGAACTCCAGCTTGCTGAGGTCTGCGAGATACTTTACCATTTGCATATCCATAACAAAGCACCATACTTTCTGAATTTTTTGGCATTCGCGCCATAACTTATATATTATACACTATTTTAAACGCTTTTGCAAGTCTTTTGAGCCAGAAATCCGTTCTGTGCATTTTTTTTTACAAATTGTCCTTAGCCTCAGCCCTGATATACTGGAACAGATATTGCTGAGCCACGCCCTCAATGCCTTTGGCGCAGTCGGGAAGCCCCTCGGGATAGTACTGAGCCATTACCCTCTTTACCCACACATCAACAGGGAAGGCATCAAGCTTATGAAAACCGAACAGCAAAGCGCAGTCAGCCACCTTAGGGCCTACACCCTTTATTTTCATAAGCTCTGTTCTGGCGTCTGCCGTTGCAAGAGCGCCTATCGTCTCAGGGGAGAGCTCACCCGAATTGAATCGTGAAACAGCGTCAACTATGTACTTAGCCCGAAATCCCGAGCGCAGATAAGCAAGGCTTTCGACAGTTTCGTCTTTCATGGCTTCAAAAGAGGGGTATCCGCCGTAATGCTCGCAAAGACGGGATATTATAAGCTTTATTCTCGGGATATTGTTGTTCTGGCTGATGATAAAGGAGCTTACCGTTTCCCAGGGGTCCTGCCTGAGTATTCTTGTTCCGCCGAAGGCTTTCACCGCCTCGCAGAGGGTTTCATCGTCGCTCAGGCGCTCTTTTATTTCTCCGTAGTCAGTGCCGAGGTCAAAGTAGTCAAACCAGATACTTCTGAACTCATTCTCGCTTACTCCGTGCAGGCGGAAAACACCTTGCTCGGGTTCTTCGCTTATAGTCAGCTCGTGACCGAGAAAAAAGCCGTGATAGCAGTCTTCAGAGACCCTCACCCAGCGGAATGCCTGACCGCAGTCAAGCGTCTGGTCAAGGTCAAGGTCTGACTGCCTGAGTATCAGATCGTTGTTTTGAACAAAAAAGTCTGTAATATTCATAAAATTTTCTCATTTCCTCTTGCAATTTTCCGATAAACCTATTATACTATAAGGGGCGGTATTTTTCAAGTACCCCCTCAAAGAGATGCGGAGGTGCCTAAATGAGAGAAAGTCTGCTGACTATCCCTGTTACGGATATATTTGAGCCTAAATGCGGCTGTCCTATCTGCCTGCTGAGAGATACGCTGGAGCAGAGAACGGTAGAATACATAATGGGAGCAGCCATGATGGAGCCCGACGTCAGGATAGAGACTAATAAGCTGGGCTTCTGCAAGACCCATTTTGAGCAGATGAGAGCCTGCAAAAACAGGCTGTCGCTGGCGCTTATGCTGCAGTCTCACTTGCAGAGTATGCAGAAAAACATCTTCACAAGGCAGTCGATATTTGAGAACAAAAAGGCCAAGCAGAAAAAGGTCTCGGCGGTGAATTCCACCTGCTTTGTGTGCTCTAAGATCGACTGGGGAATGTCACGCATACTTGTGACGCTGTTTGAGATGTACGTTCAGCAGAGAGATTTCCGTGAGCTTTTTGACCAACAGGAGATGCTCTGCCTGCCTCATTATGACCTTCTGGTGTCGCTTTGCTCGGAGAGTATGGATAAAAAGTATCAGAAAATGTTCATTGATGCCTGCACCAAGCTGACAGAGAAGTACCTCGATGAGCTTGAAAAAGACGTTTCCCACTACTGCAAGATGTATGACTACCGCAACACGGGCGCAGACGCTGACTGGGGCAACTCCAAGGATTCAATAGAGCGTTCGATAAAATTCCTGACAACCCGCTGAAGGCATTTTCTGGAATTTTCGTTACAAACGGTTACATTTTCGTAAATGGCTGTCGAAGTGATTCAGGGAAGTTTTCCGGACAGTTAAATCAATGCCCGACACTATTACGCAATAAGCGATTATCTGTACAAAATATTGTACAGTGAACATATTTCGGAGTCGGTTTTTGTCAAACAAAATCGGAACAGCCCTTAAAGCCCGAAAAGTACGAGCTTTGCAGATGAGCCGATTATCAAAATATGACTGAGTTTATAAAATATTCACAATTGTAACCACTTGGATTCGGTTTTCGGACAAGCCCTTGTCAAGAAAACTTTTTATGAATTGGTGGCGGACCTCTTTCAACAGCCTTGAAATGCCGAAAAATCGGTTAGTTTTCAACGCTTTCAACAGGTTTTTCAACACAAATTGTTACCGAAAATTCGGTTTTCAACTTTTTCTGTTGAAATGTTGAATACTTTTCCTCGCCGAGCCAATAATAGCTGTAAATTAACTGTTATTGGGAAAAGAGGTATTTTCAGGAAATGATAAAGGGCATAAATAAACAGATTGTAGAAATCAAATGTACAAATAATGAATATTTTGACAGGGCATTACTCTTTGTTTCAGCGGAGAAAGCCGATTCGGGGCTTAGCGGAAAGCGTCTTACCGAGGAGGCTGAGAAATTCTGCGGAAGGTACACTGTCAGAAGTAAAAAACACAGGAGAAAAGTGATAGTACTTGGTGTTTCGGGTGCTGCGGTACTTGCAATTGTATTGCTTCTTGTGTTATAATAGTGAAAGCTAAGGGGCTTTACCTTTATATATTTTAAGGAGGTATGTGAAATGAGTAACAACCAAATGAAAAAATACGTTGCCGAAGCTATCGGAACCTGCGTTCTGGTAATGTTCGGCTGCGGAACAGCTATGATAACAGGCTGTATGGGAGCAGGCTACCTGCTGACAGCATTGGCTTTCGGTCTTTCGATCGTAGCTATGGCATATTCGATAGGTAATATTTCGGGCTGCCATGTAAACCCTGCGGTATCTTTCGCAATGCTCGTTAAGGGCAAGATGAGCATGAACGAGTTCATCGGCTATGTATGCGCACAGTGCGCAGGCGCTTTCGTGGGCTCGGGACTTCTGGCTCTTATCTGGAAGCTCGGTGACATGAAGGACCTCACCAAGACTTATGGCTCAAACGGTGTAGGCGGCCTTGATGACAGCATCATCGCAGGACTGCTCGTTGAGATCATTCTG
The DNA here is from genome assembly GCA_002391065.1 of Ruminococcus sp. UBA4385. The sequence goes on from DGRP01000026.1 coordinate 15,043, forward strand.
ACTTTTGTATTTGTACTTGTTATCCTCGGCGTAACTTCCGAGAAGTTCCAGCACGGAAACATTGCAGGCATCGTTATCGGTCTGTCACTGACCTTTGTACATATTCTCGGCATTGGTCTTACAGGCACATCTGTAAACCCTGCAAGAAGCATCGGACCCGCTATCTGGGCACTCTTCACAGGTGAGACCGATCCTATCAAGTATGTGTTCATCTTCATTATCGGACCTATGATCGGAGCGTTCCTTGCAGCTCTCTGCAATGATTTCCTTGAGAAAGACGCTTGATCTGTCTGAGTAATCAAAGCCCCTTACATAACCGGAACAGCAGTGTCGGAAAATCGGCACTGCTGTTTTGTGTTTTAATATATTATATCAAAAAAATTAACGCAATAGTGTGTATAGTATGTTATAATAGCTGTGAAATAATATTATGAGGTATTATATATGAAGAACTACGAAATACTTATGGATCTTGCGCTGATAATGGTCGGCGCTAAATTTATGGGCCTGATAGCAAGGAAGATAAAAGCGCCTATGGTTGTCGGCGAGATAATCGCAGGCCTTATTATGGGCCCGTGCCTGCTTGGAATAATGAAGCCCGATGACTTTATAGGACAGCTTGCCGAGATAGGCGTTATTCTCATTATGTTCTCGGCAGGACTGGAAACTAACCTGACTGAGCTGAAAAAGTCAGGCTTCAGGGCGTTTATTATCGCCTGCGTGGGAGTGTTTGTGCCCTTTGTCTGTGGAGCAATACTTTATATGTGCATTTACGGCTTCTCGGGCTTCGGGACTGAGGGCTTCTACAAGGCGCTGTTTATAGGCTCTATTATGACGGCTACCTCGGTAGGTATTACTGTAGAGGTGCTCAAGGAGCTGGGTGTGCTGAAGGGCAGGGTCGGTCAGACCGTTCTCAGCGCCGCTATAATTGATGATGTAATAGGCATTATAGTTCTGACCTTTGTACTGAGCTTCAAAGACCCGAAAACTAAGATATCGGTTGTATCGCTTAAAGTGCTGATGTTCCTTGCATTTTCGTTTATACTCGGCTATCTGTTCTACAGAGCGTTCAAGTATATTGACGATAAATATCCTCACACAAGACGTATACCGATAATGGCTATGGGTCTTTGCTTTGCGCTTGCCTATGTTGCCGAGGCTTATTTCGGCATAGCAGATATCACAGGTGCATATATTGCAGGAATTATTCTCTGTAATGTGCGTGATGCTGAATATATCGACCGAAAGGTAAGTGTAAACGGGTATATGTTCTTTGCACCTGTTTTCTTCGTGAGCATAGGCCTTAAAACGAATTTCAAGGGAATGACGGCAGAGCTTCTGCTGTTTTCGATAGGCTTTGTGCTGGTAGCAATGCTCAGCAAGCTTATAGGCTGCGGGCTGGCATCCAAATGCTTCGGCTTCAAGACAAATGAGTGCGTTAAAATCGGTGCAGGCATGATGACAAGGGGAGAGGTAGCGCTTATCATCACAAGCAAGGGTATGGCTCTCGGAATGATAGATTCATCATATTTTACGGCGGTAATACTTCTTATTATTGTGTCGAGTATTGCTACTCCGCTGGTGCTGAAAATACTCTACAGCAAGTATCCTGACAGCGCCCCCGAGGGTGAAGCTGCAAAGATAAATAGTTAAAAATTTAAGCATAATTCATAATTGAGAATTTTATAATTTACAAAAGAATAATGCAAAATCCGAACAATTCACAAGAAATATCCGTCGAAATGGTGTATACTAACAGCATACTGATTGATGCGTGAGTTGATCGGTGCAAGGGGTGGCTCCAATAGGGGCTGCTTTTTTTGTCCGTATAATTCTTTTAAGATTTCCGACAGACTGAGAACCACATCTTCTGAGATGTGGTTTTTTATTTCAAATAAATTCCAAGCTTATAAATATGTTTACTGCACGTTCATAACTTGTTCATTGGGTAGTGCTAAAGTATTATGGTATAGTAGTATGCTTATTGAGGGGAATTATGTCGGATTTCGGCAAATATGAGACGGGGGTACAGAAATGCCTGTGTTGAAAAGAAACTCAAAACCCAAGCTCAAGCAGGGTCTTGATATTATAATTGTTGGCTGCGGCAAGGTCGGTAAGGCGCTTGTGGAGCAGCTGGTGAATGAGGGACATGATGTTACTATAATAGACCAGAAGGCTCAGAGAGTTTCAGAGCTGGCTTCTTCGTTCGACATTATGGGTGTTACAGGAAACGGTGCAAGCTTCAGTACGCTTATGGAAGCAGGTATTGAAAGGGCTGACCTTATTATTGCGGTAACACAGTCAGATGAGCTGAATCTTCTCTGCTGTACTGTAGCTAAAAGGGTTGCTAAGTGCTCGGCTATTGCGAGAGTAAGAAATCCCGATTACGGAAATGAGATAGGTTACCTCAGAGATAAGCTCGAGCTTGCTATGATACTTAATCCTGAGCTTGAGGCTGCAAGAGAGGCTGCGAGAATTCTCTTCCTGCCGAGTGCGCTTGAAGTTAATGCGTTTGCTAACGGTCAGGCTGAGCTTATAAAGTTTAAGCTTCCTGCCGATAATGTGCTTGACGGAAAGCCTATAATGAATCTGAGCGATGTTTCTCAGGCGAGTGTGCTTATATGCGCGATCGAGAGGGGCGGCGAGGTAGTTATCCCTGCAGGTGACTTTGTTATGAACGGCGGAGATATTGTTACATTTGCAGCTTCTCGAAGAGCCGCTATAAGGTTCTTTGCCGATATAGGCATTAAGACACATTCGGCTAAGAGCACAATGATTATCGGCGGAGGAAAGGCTGCCTACTATCTTGCTCAGAAGCTTATTGACGGCGGTACCTCGGTAAAGATAATCGAGCTTGACAGACAGCGCTGTGAGGAGCTGAGTGTACTGCTCCCGAAGGCTGTTATAATAAACGGCGACGGTACCGATGTTGACCTTCTTAAAGAAGAGGGCATAGAATATGTTGAGTCTATCGTTGCACTGACAGGAATTGATGAGGAGAATATTCTTCTGACACTCCATGCAAGACAGGTGACCAATGCAAAGGTAATTACGAAGATCAACAGGATAAACTTCAAAGACGTTATCAGCGGACTTGACCTCGGAAGCGTTATCTATCCGAGATATATCACATCTGAGGCTATAATCGGATATGTAAGGGCTAAGAATGAGTCGGGCGACAGCAATATCGAAACGCTGTACCACCTGTTCGACCACAGAGCCGAGGCAATAGAGTTCAAGATTTATGAGGAATCCGAGGTAACGGATACTCCGCTTATGGAGCTCAACCTAAGAAAGCATCTTCTGGTTGCGTTTATAAACCGCAACGGAAAGATCATTATTCCTACAGGTCAGGACTGCATCAAGCGTGGGGATACAGTAATGATAGTTACTACGCACACGGGCTTTAACGATATAACTGATATTCTCAAAAGCGGTAATTAAGGAGCGTTTTATTATATGAACAGATCCATAATCAAGTTCATTCTGGGACACGTTCTGATGATAGAAGGGCTTCTGATGCTGCTGCCTTGTGCAGCTGCGCTGTTCTACGGCGAGGGCGTGGGAGTTTACTATCTGCTTTCTGCGGCGCTGGCTTTTGGGCTGGGCTTCCTTATGAGGCTCAGAAAGCCGAAGAACACGGTGTTCTATCTGAAAGAGGGCTGTATAACAACAGCATTAAGCTGGCTTACACTCAGCTTGTTCGGCTGTCTGCCTTTCTGGATCGGCGGAGAGATACCAAGCTTTACAGATGCGCTGTTCGAGACTGTCTCGGGCTTCACAACAACAGGAGCAAGTATACTTTCAGACGTTGAGAGCCTTTCTCATGCGACACTTTTCTGGAGGAGCTTCACTCACTGGATAGGCGGTATGGGAGTACTGGTGTTCCTGCTGGCTGTTATCCCGATAAGCGGAGGCGGCGGCTCGAATATGAACCTTATGAAGGCAGAAAGCCCCGGACCCTCAGTAGGAAAGCTTGTCCCGAAGATCAAGGCAACGGCAAGGATACTGTATATTATTTATTTTGCTATGACAGTGATCGAGTTCATACTGCTGCTGATTGGCAGAATGAACATTTTTGAGTCGATGTGTACTGCCTTCGGAACAGCAGGAACAGGCGGCTTCGGCTTCAGAAATGACAGCTTTGCAAGCTTCTCACCGTACATTCAGTGGGTAGTTACGATATTTATGATACTGTTCGGCGTAAATTTCAACTTCTACTATTTTATGCTGTTCAGACAGTTCAGAAAGGCCTTCCTTATGGAGGAGGTCAGGTACTATTTCATAATTATAATTCTTTCGATAACGGTCATCTTTGCAAATATCCTCGATATGACAGCAGGCATTGCCGATGCGGCAAGGCAGTCGTCATTCCAGGTGGCATCGGTAATAACAACGACGGGATTTTCTACGGCGGACTTCAATATGTGGCCGTCGCTCAGCAAGACGATACTGGTGCTTATAATGTTTTGCGGTGCTTGTGCAGGAAGCACAGGCGGCGGAATGAAGGTTTCAAGATTTATTATTCTGTTCAAGTCAATGGGCAAGGAGCTTAACTCCTTTGTACATCCGAAGAGCATACAGAAGATAAAGCTTGATAAAAAGCCTGTGGAGCACGAGGTAGTAAGGGCTACTAATGCGTTTGTAGTTGCATATCTGATCGTGTATGTGGTGTCGCTGATTATAGTCGCACTTGACGGCCGTGACCTGATAACCACGTTTACCTCAGTGGCGGCAACGATAAACAATATCGGCCCGGGACTTGAGCTTTGCGGACCTGCGGGGAACTTTGGCTTCTTCTCCATACCGTCGAAGTTTGTCCTTATGTTTGATATGCTTGCAGGAAGACTGGAGCTCTTCCCGATGCTTCTGCTTTTCTATCCGGGAGCGTGGAAGGATATGCTTTCCAAGAGAAAGGATAAGAAGGGCACGGTTATTGAGAAAAAATCGTTTGAGAAGGCATAGATAAAATGGTAAAAGCCCCGCTTTGGCGGGGCTTTTTTGAAACTGCGTATTGACAATGTATGTACAATGTGGTACAATGTATATAAAGGAGATGATACTATGGGACAGGTTACGGTAAATTTCAGAATGGATGAAGAACTGAAAAGAAAGCTTGAGCAGGTGTGTGAGGAGCTTGGAATGAATCTTACAACGGCTTTTACTATCTATGCAAAAAAGGTTGCAAGGGAAAAAAGAATACCATTTGAGGTATCTGTCGGAAGGCCGATTAGCATTAGTGATATGACTGAGGCTGAACTGGATTCTGTTGTTATGAAAGGGATAGAGGATCATAAAGAGGGCAGAGTATTCAGTGCTGATGATGTCGAAAGCGAAATGGAGAAACGGATAAATGGAATATAATATATTATATTCGGCTCTTTCAAGAAAAGATCTGAACGATATATTCGATCATATAGCTTATGTACTGCTAGAGCCTTCGGTCGCTGCCGCAGTTGTCATAAGAATAGAGAAAGCTGTAAGAGGGCTGGAATATATGCCTGAGAAATTCAGAGTGTATAAGGTGCTTTCGGGCTGTGAGGTCAGGGAAGTAAGCGAGTCAAATTACAGCATTTTTTATAGTATAGACAAGAGTGACATGACAGTGAGAATACATAGGATAATTTATTCGGGCAGAGATATGGACAATCAGAAGATATAATAAAACCCCTGACACCTAATAAAAGATGTCAGGGGTTGGTTTATTATGTGGCTTAGGGAATTAGTACATTCCGCCCATGCCGCCTGCGCCTGCAGCTGCTGCCATTGCAGCGTCTGCCTGAGGGTCCTTCTTGTCAGCAACAAGGCTCTCGGTGGTGAGTACCATTGCTGCTACAGATGCGGCATTCTGCAGTGCTGAACGTGTTACCTTTGTAGGATCTACGATTCCTGCAGGGATCATGTCTACATACTCGGAGGTGTATGCATTGAAGCCGTAGCCTATCTTTCTGGAGCGAACGATCTTGTCGATGATAA
>DGRP01000114.1 GCA_002391065.1 Ruminococcus sp. UBA4385
ATGCAGTTGCCGAGGGATTTGCTCATTTTGGTATTTCCGTCTGTTCCTACAAGCCTGTTGCAGCTTGCGTTGTCTGGGAGGACTGCCTGAGGCTCAACAAGGATATCACAGTTATAGATCCTGTTAAAGGAGTTTACGATCTCTCTTGCCTGCTCAAGCATTGGGAGCTGATCCTCGCCTACGGGAACATACTTTGCCTTGAAGGCTGTAATGTCAGCAGCCTGGCTGATCGGGTAGGTCATAAAGCCTACGGGAATGCTTCTCTCAAAATCTCTCATTTTGATCTCGTTTTTGATCGTAGGGTTTCTTTCGAGCCTTGACATCGTAACGAGGTTTGAATAATACATAGGAAGCTCATACAGAGCAGGTATATGCGACTGAACCAAGAAGGTAGTTTTCTCGGGTGTAAGGCCTACTGCCAAGTAGTCGAGCATAACGTTTAAGATGTTCTGTCTGATCTTCTCGGGGTTGTCTGCGTTGTCGGTAAGAGCCTGAAGGTCAGCTATCATTACGAAGGTATCGTACTTGCCTGTGTTCTGAAGCTCTACTCTCTTTCTGAGCGACCCCACATAGTGTCCTAAGTGAAGTGCTCCTGTCGGTCTGTCGCCTGTTAAAATGATCTCTTTTGCCATGACAAATTCTCCTTTTTTTATATCTTTTTAATTTGGTGACTATGCGCATTCATCACCGGTATTTTTAACTTAGCTTGCTGGCTTCTTTGACAGCATTTATTACTGCCATTGCCTTATTGCAGGATTCCTCGTACTCGGCCTCGGGATCGGAGTCAGCTACCACTCCGCCGCCTGCCTGAACATAAGCCTTGCCGTTTTTGAAAAGAACCGTCCTTATCGCTATACACATATCGAGCGAGCCGTCAAATGCGATATAGCCGACTGTTCCGCCGTAAAGGCCTCTCTTTGTGGTTTCAAGCTCGTCGATTATCTCCATAGCTCTTACCTTCGGTGCTCCCGAGAGCGTTCCTGCCGGAAGCACTGCCATAAGTGCATCGAGAGGCTTCTTTCCTTCGGCAAGCTTTCCCTTTACGTTTGAAACAAGGTGCATTACCTTTGAATATCTCTCAACTATCATAAGGTCGGTCACTTCAACACTTCCGAACTCTGATACTTTACCGATATCGTTCCTTCCGAGGTCAACAAGCATCATGTGCTCTGCTCTCTCTTTCGGGTCATTTATGAGCTTTTGCTCATTTTTGAGGTCCTCATCGTGAGTCATACCCCTTTTAATAGTACCTGCGATCGGTCTTGTTATCGCTGTGCCGTGCTCAACGCTTACAAGCATTTCGGGCGATGAGCCTGCCACTGCGTAATCGTTATGCTTGAAATAGAACAGATACGGCGAGGGGTTTGTCGAACGGAGCATTCTGTAAACATCGAAGCTCTCGGGCGGGTCAGCAATTTCAAACCTCTGCGAGGGCACTACCTGGAAGATCTCGCCGTCACGGATATATTCCTTGGCTTTTTTTACATTTTCAATGTACTGCTCTTTTGTGATGTTTGATCTGACCTCAATGTCTGAGTCAAGTCTCTTTGCAGTTTTAAGCTCGGGTGTGTATCGGCTGAGAGCTGTAATTATCTCCTGCGCTGTTTTTTCACATTCAGCATACCTTGCTTCAAGGTCATCGGTCTTATTGATATTCTGGATTATTACTGCCTTGTTCGAGAGGTGATCGTATGCGACCAGCTTCTCAAACAGATGAAGATCTGCATCAGGAAGCTCAAGGTCATCCTTCGGAGGATTTACCAGAGTCTTCTCATAGCTTCTTATCATATCGTATGCAAAGAAGCCCATAAGGCCGCCCGTAAGCTTGGGATAGCTGTTGAATCTCGGCGAACGGTGCGCCTCTGCCACCTGAGTGAGATATTTTATCGGGTCATCAGCTTTGATCGTTTCATCAGCCTGACCCTTTTTCTTCACAGTGATGACCTTGTTTCTGATAATATACTCCTCTGTCGGGTCAATGCCGACGTAGGAATAGCGGCCCCACTTATCCTTGTTGTCAACTGACTCCAGAATGAAGCAGTCATCATACACCTCATGCAGGCAGTTGAAAAGCCTTATCGGTGTAAAAGCGTCCATAAGAAGCTCGTAAAAAACAGGTACTGTCTCATAATCTTCAAACAGCTTCTTAACATCTTCGATCTGCGGATACAACATAATAATTACCTCCCTGGTAAGAACAATAAAAAAAGCCCATCATTCCAAACTGTACTTACAGTATGGGACGATAGACCGTGGTGCCACCCAAATTCCCGACAGATAACTGTCGGCTCACAGATACGCATTTCATAAAGAAAATCAATATCCTGTCCACTAACGCAGGAAACTCGGCTAATGATACTAAGGAAAACTCCCTTTCACACCGCTCCTCACAAATCCATTCACTCCGTTCTCCGCTATGTGCTCACAGCTGCCGCACACTCTCTGAAAACATCCCCCGAAGCTACTTACTTTTGCTCATCGGATTTCAAATATTAAGTTCTTGTATATTATATTCCGTTTTTTCCGATTTGTCAAGTGCTTCACTAAAGTTTTATATGAACTTAATGTAAACTGCAAATTAAATTTCAATAAACATATTATTTTTTGTAATAAATATTCCCAAAAAAGTTGCAATCGAAAAAAATATGTAGTATAATAATTGTATGTACGATTAAACGTACACATAATACTGATAACGCATTATTATATTGAATCAAAAGGGGTATGCCTATGAAAATAAGAGGTAACCGCAAATACACTACAATTGCAGTCTATGCCGCAGCAGTTATTGCAGTTAATGTACTGCTGGTAATCGCTTTCATGAAGTTCAACGTTCTGACAAGTGCAGTCTCGGCAATAGTTTCGGCGCTGTCTTCGGTTCTGTGGGGCTTTATTATCGCCTTTCTTATGAATCCGATAATGGTAAACTTTGAAAAGCTTGTCCGAAAACGGATTTACAAAAAAGAGGGCGGACAAACTGTACTGAGAGCACTGTCGATCACGGTTTCAGCGATAATTTTCCTCGGTGTTATTGCACTGCTTATCTGGATAGTTGTTCCCGAGGTGCTCAAGTCGCTGAAGGAGCTCTTCGGAAGCTGGGGCGATTTGACCGAAAAATTGCAGCGCTGGACTCATAAGGTCTTCAAGGGCTATCCAAAGGCTGAACGCTTCATTACCGAAAAGGTAAAGGATCTGACATCTGACTTCAGCTCTCTTTATGATAAGCTTGAACCGATGATAGATGATATTCTCTCGGGAGCTATGGGTGTTGTAACCTTCATCAAGGACTTTGTGATCGGCTTCTTCGTGTCTATTTATCTGCTTTTCGGAAAAGAAAAATTCTTGGCACAGCTCAAAAAGCTTGTTATATCTGTAACGAAGAAATCAACCTGCGAAAGAATAATGAGCTTTGCTTCAAAGACAAACAAGGTTTTCTCGGGCTTCTTAGTCGGCAAGATAATCGACTCGATGATAATCGGCTGTATCTGCTTTGTGTGTCTGACGCTTATGAATATGCCGTATAACATTATGATAAGTGTTATCATCGGTGTTACAAACATTATACCGTTCTTCGGACCTATAATCGGTGCTGTACCTTCAACGCTGTTCATGCTTCTTGTCAGCCCGAAAAGAGCTGTCATTCTGCTGATTTTCATTATCATTCTCCAGCAGTTTGACGGAAACATCTTAGGGCCTAAGATTCTCGGTGATTCAACGGGCCTGCCCGGCTTCTGGGTACTGGTATCTATCCTGTTCTTCGGAGGACTTTGGGGCTTCCCGGGAATGGTTATCGCAGTTCCGACCTTTGCTCTTATCTACAGCTTTACAAGAGACTTTGTTGAAACAAGGCTCAAAAATAAAAAGCTGCCTACCGCTACGGAATACTATATGACGGATATTGAGCACCTATATAAAAAGCCCGATAAGAGAAAGCCTCTCACGGCTGAGGAGCTTGAAAAGATAGTTATTCCGTCAAATGACGAGGTAAATGAAGTTAATTTTGAAAAACTGAGCACTGCTTCCGCGGGTGAAGCTGAGAAGAGCTCAGAAAAGACTGAAAAGACAAAAGAAAACAAGAGTAAATAAAGGCAACACCGCACGACCCGCGGCTAACGCCTCTGCACATCATCTGCTTGCTAGCTTTCCGTCATATTACCCAAATTCTCCTTGACTTGCGTCAGCAAGCCTGCGTCGAATTTAGGCATTCTGACGAAAATCTGGACGGCGCATCTGATGCACATGGGTCGTGCGGTGTTGCCTTAATCTTTGGAAATTATCTCAATAACATATTTCCACGGAATATCATCAGACTGCCAGACATT
>DGRP01000089.1 GCA_002391065.1 Ruminococcus sp. UBA4385
TCCGTCATATTACCCAAATTCTCCTTGACTTGCGTCAGCAAGCCTGCGTCGAATTTAGGCAATCTGACGAAAATCTGGACGGCGCATCTGATGCACAGAGGTCGTGCGGTGTTGCCTTAATATCTGAATTATTTCACGCCCTTTGCGTATACTATTTCTATAGATTATTTCAAAGGGTGTGTTTTTATGAGAATTTTGTCGGTTTTTCTGTCGGTTTTATTTGTCATTCCGTTTTTGAGTACTGATGTTTGCGCTGATGATCTCAGAGAGATCAGAGCAAAGTCTGCTATTGTAATAGATGCAGACAGCGGTGAAGTGCTTTTCGGAAGAAATGAGAAACAAAAACTCCCTATGGCAAGCACTACAAAGATAATGACAGCACTTATTTCTCTTGAACAAGAAAGTGTTGATGATGAATTTACTGTTGACAGTGAGGCAATTAAGGTCGAGGGCTCATCAATGGGGCTTAAAACGGGCGACAAGGTTACTCTCAGAAAGCTTTGCGTAGGTATGCTTCTTCCCAGCGGAAATGATGCTGCCAATGCAGCGGCTGTCCATATTGCAGGTTCAGTGGATAAGTTTGTAAATCTGATGAATGATAAAGCCTCTGTCTTGGGGCTTAAAGATACACACTTTGTCACTCCATCGGGTCTTGATGACTATACCGATGAGCATTATTCTACAGCTTATGATATGGCAAAGCTTGCGGCCGAGGCTTTGAAAAATGATGATTTCGCAGCAATTTGCCGTGAATCTGCAATAACGATTGACTTAGGCAATGAAAAAAGAACATACTATAATACGAATAAGCTTCTTGGCAGCTGCGAAGGTGTTATAGGAGTTAAGACAGGCTTTACAGATAAGGCTGGCAGATGTCTTGTTTCGGCGTGCAGAAGAAAAGATAAAACGCTGATTTGCGTTACTCTGAACGACCGAAGCGACTGGGAAGACCATAAAGCTCTGTATGATTACTGCTTTGATTTCTATGTTGTAAAGCAGTTTTCCGAAAACGGAAAACATTTGGAAATGCCTGTGGTTGGCGGTGCTTCAGGGAAAGTAAGCTGTACTGTCGCAAGCGGTTCAATGACAATGCTCAGAGGCATTGCTGAAAAGCTGAAAGCGGAGGTTTATGTTCAGCACTTTGTTTATGCACCTGTAAAAGCAGGGGATATTGTCGGATACGTTGAATATACTGCCGATAATTTGATAATAGCAAGACTTCCTGTCAAGGTTGACAGAGATGTCGCAATAAAAAAATCGGGAAGTAAGCCCGATTGGATAAAAGAAATATGGGACATCTTAGCATTAGTGTTCTGAAAAAGTACAATTTTTTGTACGGTTGAGTGAGGTTAGTATGGAAAAGGTTCGTATACAAAAGATAATCGCCGACAGCGGCTTATGCTCCAGACGTAAGGCTGAGGAGTATATTGAAAGCGGAAGAGTGCTTGTAAACGGAAGAAAATGCACTCTTGGCGATAAGGCTCTGCCTGATAAGGATATTATCACTGTTGACGGTGTAAAAATAGGAGCAGTCAGAAAAAGACGGCTCTACTACATAATGATGCACAAGCCGAGAGGCTATGTTACAACTATGAGTGATGAGCACGACAGAAAATGCGTAACCGACCTTCTTAAAGGTATGAATGACAGAGTGTACCCTGTCGGAAGGCTTGATAAGAACTCTGAAGGTCTGCTGCTGCTTACAAATGACGGTGAATTTGCAAATGATATTATGCATCCGTCTCATCATGTTTCAAAAACCTACAGGGTTACTGTCAGACCCGATATAAATGATGAGCAGCTTATAAAACTTGCATCGGGAGTTGAGCTGGACGGTAAAATGACTGCTGAGTGCTCGGTAGTTGTACTTGACAAACAGCCCGGAAGAGTTGTACTTCAGATGACTATACATGAGGGCAGAAACAGGCAGATCAGAAGAATGTGTGAGGCGGTAGGTCTTGAGGTTGCAAGGCTCAAGAGAACATCTGTCGGACCACTGAAGCTTGGAATGCTTAAAGCGGGGGAGTACAGAGAACTTAAACCCGATGAGCTTCGGGCTATCAGAACAGCTATGCAGAAATCATCTAAGAGCGGTTGATGCCGCTCTTTTTTGAGTGCTTTTCTCAAAATGTTTTCTAATTATTACAAAAAAGTAAATAATAACGATAAATTAAAAATATGTCTTGTAAAACAGCAAAAAAAATAGTATAATAATATGTGTATATTTTGATTAATATTTACTGAATGGAGGAAATTGTATGTCTGATACATTTGCAAATCTTGAAGAGCTGAAAGCAAAGGCTTTTGCTGACAGTGACGCAAGAAAAAGACTTACATATCTGTTCGATGAGGGAAGCTTTACTGAGCTTGATGCCTATGCATCGGTCGGCGGTGAGCTTACAGGTGTTATCACTGCTTTTGGTTATGTTGACGGCAATCCTGTATATGCGTTCTCTCAGGACATAAACGTTAAGAACGGAGCTATGACTGAGGCTCAGTCAAGAAAAATCTCAAAGGTTTATGATCTCGCAGCAAAAACGGGTGTTCCGGTAGTTGCTGTTTATGATTCTTTCGGAGCTGATGTCAGCGACGGTTCAAAGGCTTTGAGTGCATACGGTGAGCTGCTTGCTCAGGCTTCTAATCTGTCAGGTGTTGTACTTCAGATTGCTGTTGTTGCAGGTACCTGTGCAGGCTGTGCTGCAATGCTTGCACAGACGGCTGACATTACTATAATGGCTGAGGGAGCTTCAATGTTCGTGGCTGTGAACTCTGATGATGAGTCATCGGCTAAGAAGGCAGCTGCTAACGGAACTGCTGCTGTTGTTTGTGCAGATGACAAGTCTGCTATGGAGACAGCTGCAAAGCTTCTTTCAAAGCTGCCGCAGAATAATCTGTCGCCTGCTCCTATGTATGAATTCGCAGAGCCCGAGACTGCTTATGCTGAAGATGCTGAGAGTGCTGCAAAGGCAATTGCCGATGCTGACAGCGTTATTGAGCTCTTTGCTGAGTTCGGAAAGTCTGCATATACTGCGGTCGCAAGTGTAAACGGTACTGCTGTTGGAATTGCGGCTACAAATAAGACAAAGGCTAAGCTTACTGCTGATGACTGCACAAAGATAGCTAAGTTTGTCAGACTTTGCGATTCGTTCTCGGTTCCTGTTATCACTATTGTTGATACTGAGGGCTTTGAGTCAGACGATAAGACTGAGGCAGAGGGTGCTGTAAGGGCAATGTCAAAGCTGTGCCACGCTTATGCTGAGGCTACTACCGTTAAGATATCTGTAGTAACAGGTAAGGCTTACGGCCCTGCATTTATCGCACTTGCAGGCAAGGGAGCAAACGCTGACCTTTCTTATGCACTTAGCTCTGCGATAATCTCGGCACTTGCACCTGTTACAGCGGTAGAGTTTATGAATCATGATGAGCTCAAGGGTGCTGAGGATCTGAGTGTAAAGAGAGCAGAGCTTGCAATCCGCTTTGAAAAAACTGAGGCAAGTGCTGCAAATGCTGCTGCAAACGGCATAATTGATGGTATCGCTGAGTCATCACAGCTCAGGAAGCTGATCGTTGACTCGCTTGATATTCTTGCAGGCAAGAGAGTTTCAAGGCTTCCCAAGAAGCACAGCAATATTCAGCTTTAATAAGTAAATAATACAGATTGGTGGTTTTTAATATGAAAAGATATAACATAACCGTAAATGGTAAAGCTTATGACGTTGCAGTTGAAGAGCTAGACGCAGGCTCTGCTCCTGCACCCGCTGCTGCTCCTGCGGCAGCACCTGCACCGGCTGCAGCTGCTCCTGTAAAGGCAGCTCCTGTTGCAGACGGCACTAAGGTAACAGCCCCTATGCCGGGAACTATTCTTGACATTAAAGTTGCAGTTGGTGATACTGTAAAGTCCGGTCAGGCTATTTGTGTGCTTGAGGCTATGAAGATGGAAAATGATGTTAACGCCCCCTGTGACGGTAAGGTGCTCAGCATAAATACTACAAAGGGCTCTGCTGTTGAGACAGGTGCTGTGCTTGCTGTTATAGGCTGATTTTATCGGAAAGGATTGAATGTTTGAATGGCTAAGCTTAAAATAACAGAGACGGTCCTTCGTGACGCTCATCAGTCACTTCTTGCTACAAGAATGTCAATGGACGATATGAGGGAGATTCTGCCGGAGATAGACAAAGTCGGTTTCTATTCTTCCGAGTGCTGGGGCGGAGCTACTTTTGACTCCTGTATCAGATTCCTTAATGAAGACCCTTGGGAGAGACTGAGAATTCTCAGAAAAGAAATGCCGAACACAAAGCTCCAGATGCTTTTCAGAGGTCAGAATATGCTCGGCTACCGTCATTATGCCGATGACCTTGTAGAGTATTTTGTTCAGAAGTCTATCGCAAACGGTATCGACATCATAAGGATATTTGATGCTCTTAACGATATCAGAAATCTCCAGACGGCGATCAGGGCTGCAAAGAAGGAACAGGGTCACGCTCAGGTAGCGATCTCTTATACGCTCGGTGAGGTATTTACCCACGAGTATTATATGAACTACGCCAAGCAGATAGAGGAGGCAGGGGCAGATTCGATCTGTATAAAGGATATGGCAGCTCTTCTTACCCCTTATGAGGCTGAAAGCCTTGTTCGTGATCTGAAATCTGCTGTAAAGATCCCGATACAGCTTCACACTCACTATACATCGGGTCTTGCATCTATGTGTATCATTAAGGCTGTTGAGGCAGGCGTTGATGCTGTTGATACTGCGCTTTCTCCTTTGGCTCTCGGTACATCTCATGCGCCGACAGAGTCTATAGTTGCAACCTTCCAGGGTACAGAGTATGATACAGGTCTTGACCTTGTTAAGCTCAATGAGATAAGAGACTACTTTATGAAGCTTCGTAAGAAGTACATAGACAGCGGTCTTCTTGACCCCTCAATGCTTGCTACTAATACAAATGCACTTCTTTATCAGGTGCCCGGCGGAATGCTTTCAAACCTGCTATCACAGCTTAAACAGGCAGGTAAAGCAGATCAGCTTGACGAGGTTCTGAAGGAAGTTCCGAGAGTTAGAAAAGATTCTGGTTATCCTCCGCTTGTTACTCCTACTTCTCAGATCGTTGGTACGCAGGCTGTGTTCAATGTTATCATGGGTGAAAGATACAAGACTGTTACCAAGGAGTTCAAGGGTATGGTAAAGGGAGAGTACGGAAAAACTCCTGTAGCTATAGACCCTGAGTTCCAGAAGAAGATACTCGGAGATGAAGAGCCTATCACCTGCAGACCTGCAGACCTCCTTGAGCCTGAGTTTGAGACTATGAAGAAGGAGGCTGCTGAGTGGACAGAGCAGGAGGAGGATATCCTCACCTATGCAATGTTCCCGAAGGTTGCTCCGAAGTTCTTCAAAGAGAGAAGAGACCGTAAGTACGGCATTGATACAAAGCATTCTGATGCTGAAAATAAGGTTCATCCTGTATAAGTAAAAAGGCAGTCTGTGGACTGCCTTTTTGGTTGTAATAATCGTTATTGTTTTGTAATTAAAATTAATTTATGAAACTATTGAAAAATACGAAAAAGTATGCTATAATAGGGAGCAAGGTCGAAGAAAACGTTTAAGACCTTAATATGTTTATGAAATGGGGGTTATGTTATGCCTGATTTTATAGCTGATCTGAGCTCAACTTCTATGATGGTGATATGGGCTGTTGCATTTGTGTTTTTCCTTATTGTTGAAGCTTCAACTGCGGCACTTGTTTCTATTTGGTTTGCTGCCGGTGCATTGGTTGCTTTGTTTTTTGCTATTGCAAAAACAGGATTTCTTGTGCAATGTATAGTGTTTGTTGCGGTTTCTGTGATAGTGCTCATTGTAACAAGACCAATTGCTAAAAAGGTGAATAACAAAAAGGTTCCTACTAATTATGAGCTTGATGTTGGAAAGACAGCTCGTGTTATCGAGGAGATCGATAATGTCAAGAATCGAGGAAGAGTTAAGCTTGACGGTACATTCTGGTCGGCAAGATCAGATAACGGGGAGATTATTGAAGATGGGCTTGATGTAACTGTCGTTAAGGTTGACGGTGCAAAGCTGATTGTAAGTAAAAACGTAAGTTAAGGAGGATGAATTATGGGTAGCATTGGTATTTATATAGCTCTTGCAGTTATTGTTGTAATTGTTATCGGGCTTATCAGAAACGTACTGATAGTGCCGCAGGCGTATGTTTATGTTATTGAAAGACTGGGAACATTCCACGCTTCGTGGGGAACAGGACTTCACATCAAATTCCCTGTAATTGACAGGGTCGCAAAGAGAGTATCCATAAAAGAACAGGTTGTTGATTTCAAACCGCAGTCTGTTATCACCAAGGATAATGTTACTATGCAGATAGATACAGTCGTTTTCTTCCAGATTACGAATGCTATGCAGTTTGCATACGGTGTTGAGAGACCTATTTCTGCTATTGAAAATCTTACAGCTACAACACTTCGTAATATAGTTGGTGACCTTGACCTTGAGGCTACACTTACTTCAAGAGATATTATCAATACAAAGATCACAGCTATACTTGATGAGGCTACCGACCGCTGGGGTATAAAGGTTCAGAGAGTTGAGCTGAAAAACATTATCCCGCCTCGTGAGATTCAGGATGCTATGGAAAAGCAGATGAAGGCTGACCGTGAGAGACGTGAGAAGGTAATTCAGGCTGAGGCTGAGAAGAAATCTCAGGTGCTTGTGGCAGAAGGTGAGAAGGAATCTAAGATTCTTAAGGCTCAGGCAGAAAAGGAGTCACAGATTCTTGCAGCAGAGGCTGAAAAACAGTCTATGATCCTCAGGGCTGACGCTGTTAAGCAGCAGAAAATGCTTGAAGCAGAAGGTGAAGCTCAGGCTATTCAGATGGTTCAGCAGGCACTTGCTGACAGTATAGAGAAGCTTAACAACGCTAATCCTAATGATCAGGTGCTTAAGCTCAAGAGCCTTGAGGCTTTCCAGAAGGCTGCTGACGGCAAGGCAACGAAGATTATTATCCCGAGTGAAATTCAGGGTATTGCAGGACTTGTTGCAGGAGTTAAGGAAGCCGCAACTGATAAGAATATTCAGTAAAACTAATACCGCTGTACCATGTTAGGCACAGCGGTATTTTTATGCTTTTCTGATAGTTATTTCTCCTGATGAGATGTATTTTTCTTCGCCGTTTTCAGTTCTGACATGAAGTCGGCAGTTCTTGTCAACACCAAGCATCAATGCAGGAGTTTTTTCGTTTCCCTTTATCAGGTATATCGGTTCATTTATCCAGATCAGACGTTTTCTGTAGTCATTATAATAAGCCTGAGGGTCATTGCTTTTGTATAAATCAAAAAAACGTTTTATAAGACAGGCTGCAAGCTTATTTTTTGCATTTTGCATTTTATCTTTTAATACAGCCCCTGCGGTTTCTCTGATTTCATCTGGGAAGCCGCCTTCGGGAGTGTAGACGTTTATTCCAATTCCGCAAACAGCGTATTCCAGACCTCCGCTTTCCATATCAAGGGCTGCTTCGGTAAGAATTCCGCAGATTTTTCTTCCGTTAATATAGACATCATTCACCCATTTTATCTGTGTTTCAATTTCAAACGCATCTTCGATTGCAAGTGCCACAGCGACAGCTGCAATTGTAGTTATTTTAAGAGCCTCGGAGGCAGGGGAGTCGGGCCTTAACAGAAAGCTGATATAAAGCCCTGAATCGGGAGGTGAGAAAAATGAGCGTCCTAGTCGTCCTTTTCCGCCAGTCTGTTGTGCAGCAACAGCTATCAATCCTTCGGCGGCACCATCTGATGCTCTTTTTTTCAGATAATTGTTTGTAGAGTCTATATTATCAAATACTTCAACAGACAATTTATTATTAAAACCAGAAAGGAGTGTATCTATTCCTTCTGCAGACAGAATATCAAGACAGCTGTCAAGGCAATATCCTTTATTGGTAACTGCCTTGATAGGATAGCTTTCGGATTGAAGCTGTTTAACGGCTTTCCAGACAGCTCCTCTTGAACAGCCAAGCTCTGCTGCAATTTCTTCTCCTGAAACATAGCTTCCTTGTTTATTCTGAAGCACTTTTTTTACGTTCTCTTTAACTGACATATCTTTATCCTCCGTTAAGGCAACACCGCACAACCACCGGCATACGCCTTTGCATGCCATCTACTTGCATATTTACCGTCATATCGCCCAAATTTACCTTGAAATACGACAGTATTCCTGCGGTAAATTTAGGCAATCTGACGAAAAATCTGACTGCGTATCTGGCATACAATGGTTGTGCGGTGTTGCCTTAATATATATTTATATTATATCACTTTTATTAAGCAAATGCAAATATTTCGTTTTGATTTAAGTGTATAGCTAAAGATAGGGGAAAAGTTTGTGCAAAATGCCAAAGCAATACATTTGCATTTTTTTTGAATATGATGTATAATATAATAGTATATTTGTGAATAGAAAAGGAAGATGTTAATGCTGTATAATGTGCTTATGGATGTCGGCGGAACATTTGCTCATTTTGTGATTGCTGCCTGTACATTTATTATATCGTTTCTGTCGATTCTGTATTTCAGAAACATTCTGCCGAAGGATCATGGCAGGGAATTTGCTGTAAACGGTGCGCTATCTCAGGGCAAGGCAAGAGGCGCCGGTATTATATTTGTAACAACATTTACACTTTGTACAGCTTTGTTTGTTCCGCTTAGTTTTGAGAATATTCTTTATCTTGTATTTATTTATGGTGCTATGGTAAGCGGATATCTTGACGATGCTTCCGAAGTTCCTTGGGGAGAGCTGAAAAAAGGTTTGATTGATTTTGTGATCGCTCTTGGCTCTTCAATTACTTATTATGTCTATAACGGCTCGAAGATAAGGCTTTTCCTGTTTGATACTACGTTCAGGATCCCAATGGTGATTTTTATTATTCTTGGTGCGGTTCTTGTCTGGACTGCTATCAACGTAACCAATTGCACCGATGGTGTTGACGGCCTTTGTGCAACTCTTGTTATGATAGTTATGGCATTCCTGCTGTATTCAGGCTTGTTTAAGTCAGGCGACAGGGTAATGCTTCTGATTATGATGATAACGCTTGGAGCATATTTATGGTTTAACTGCTCTCCAAGCCTGATACTTATGGGTGATGCGGGCTCTCGTGCGCTTGGTGTTTTCCTTGCGATTATGTTTATGAAGTCAACTGCGCCGTTTTCATTTATTCCTTTTGCAATTGTAATTATTCTCGACGGCGGCCTTGGTCTTCTTAAAGTTTCGCTTATTCGTTTCTTGAAGCTTAAAGATTTTATGAAGAATATCAGAACACCTCTTCATGACCATGCAAGAAAGAATAAGGGCTGGTCAGATACTCAGGTAGTTATGAGGTTTTCACTTATTCAGATACTTTGTTCTGTACTCTATCTATCATTTATAAGATAAGAATCAGAAAATTTTTTCGGAGTTGATCTAAATTAAAAAGAAATTGAACTATGTGCTTGATGTTCTTCTCGTCATAGTTATCGGCTTTCTGACTTTTAGACTGCTTTTTAAAGACGAGGAGCTTTCGGACATAATCAAGCTTGTTAAAAAGGCTGAGACAGGCTGGCTCATAGTTGGAGTGTTCTGCGTATTTTTCTTTGTAGCCGGAGAATCTGTTATTATCAGATATATGCTCAGGCTCTTTAAGGTTCATATACCGTTTCCAAGATGCTTGAAGTATTCGTTTATCGGCTTTTTCTTTAGCTGTATTACACCGTCAGCATCGGGCGGACAGCCTGCTCAGATGTACTACATGAAAAAAGACGGTATTAAGCTTGGACATTCTACTTTGATAATGCTTGTTGTTACAATAGCATATAAATCAGTACTTGTACTTTTAGGTTTGTTTTTTATAATTTTTCATTACGGCTATATAATGTCTCATGTAGGGGATCTATGGTGGCTTCTGCTGATAGGCTTTTTGCTGAATCTTGCATATATTTTGGGTTTGATGTTTATTCTTGCAAGACCTTTATGGGCTAAAAATGCTGCCAGAAAGCTTATCAGGCTTCTGATACGTATCAGAGTATTAAAGAAGAAAAATTATGAGAGATACGTTAAGAAGATAAATCGTGTATGCGACACCTATATGATCGGTGCTGATTATATAAAGCACAATGTTAAGGCAGTGCTGAAAATTTTTCTGATAACACTTATTCAGAGAGCATTTCTTCTTTCAGTTACATGGATAGTATTCAGGTCGTATGGGCTGTCAGGAACAAGCTTCTTTGATATAATTGCTATTCAGACTATTATAGGCATTACTGTTGAGATGCTTCCGCTGCCCGGTGCTGCGGGTATTACAGAAGCTTGCTTCTCTATGATGTTTGTCGGTGTTTTCCCTGATAAGCTTTTGAAGCCTGCTTTGCTGCTCAGCAGAGGTTTAAGCTTCTATGTATTGCTTATTATGAGTGCAGTTGTTACTCTTGGCGCTCATATTATTCTGTTAAGGAAAGATAAAAGGTCGGCATCTGTCGGCTGAAAGGAAAGGATATAGAAATATGATAGGATTTTACAATTACACGGTCATTCTGACCTATCTGAGCCTTTGTTCTGCAGTGTTTGGAATAACTCAGGTTTTTGAAGGACGTGAACCGATCGCTATACTTTGTCTTCTGATCTCAGGTATCTGTGATCTGTTTGACGGCAAAGTAGCCAGACATAAAAAAGACAGAACTGGTCAGGAGAAAATCTTCGGAATTCAGATAGATTCATTGGCAGATCTTGTATGCTTTGGTGTCCTGCCTGCCTGCATAGGCTATAATCTTGGCTTTAACTATGGTTTGGGTATTGTTTCTTCCATTCTTATAGTTCTTTGCGGTCTTATCAGACTTGGCTACTTTAATGTAATGGAAGAAGAGCGCCAGCGCAATTCTTCGGAGAACAGGAAAGAGTATCAGGGCTTACCTATTACTACGTCTTCTATTATTCTTCCGCTTTTGTTCCTCGGAAAGCATAATATCCCCGGTCATGCATATCCGTATGTGTTCCAGATCTTTATGATAATTCTTGCCGTGCTGTTTGTTCTGGATATAAAGGTGAAGAAGCTGTCTGCAAAGAGTATTTTTATAATGTTTACACTTGCGGCACTGGTTATTCTCGGACTATGGAAGTTTACACCTAAACACTGATTATAGCTGAAAGGACTGATACTATGAAATACCGTGACAGAATGGGCAGAGAGTATATTAAAACAACTACACAGGATCAGTTTCTGGACACAGTATATAAAAGTGCGCCCGGAAGACTGCTTATGAAATTCCTTTCCTTGTCAGTCTTTTCTAAGGCAGCGCATCTTGTGTTGTCATCAAAACTATCTGTACCTTTTATTTTTGATTTTGCTCAGAAGCATCACATTGATATGTTCGACTATGAGGACAGAATGTATACATCATTTAATGATTTCTTTACAAGAAAGATAAAGGCAGGAAGACGCTTTATAACCAAAGATGACAGAATGCTCATTTGTCCGTCTGACGGAAAAGTTTCGGCTTATGAGATTGCAGACTCGGATACTTTTATAATAAAGAATTCGGTCTATACGGTTGAATCTCTTCTCAGAGATAAGAAGCTTGCCAAGCGTTTCTGCGGCGGATACGCAGTAATTATCAGACTGACCCCTGATAATTATCATCGCTATGTTTTCCCTGCAAACGGAATTAAAAGCCATGACAGAGAGATAAAGGGGTCGCTTCATACAGTAAATTCGGTAATCAATAATTATATACCAGTCTATAAAGAGAACACAAGAACCTATTGCATGATAAGAACTGAAAAGTTTGGCGATATCATTCAGATGGAAGTCGGTGCGATGATGGTTGGTAGAATCACCAATACCTTTAAGTACGGCAGAAGAACTGTGTACAGAGGAGAAGAAAAGGGGTATTTTGAGTTTGGTGGTTCGACGATAGTGCTTCTTCTTGAAAAGGATAAGGTTTCTTTGGCTCAGGACCTTCTAAAAAATACACGAGAGGGCTTTGAAACTGAGCTTTTACAGGGTGCGGTCATTGGTGAGAGCCGTATATAATTTATAAGGGGTTTTGTTAATGTACATATTGAACTATGAAACGTTCGATGCTGAAAATACATATATAGGAAATGATCTTGGAGTAACCTGTTTTGATGGTAAGACTGTTTTTAAGACGTGGTCTCCGATAGCTACAGCAGTATATCTTAATCTTTATCTTGATGGTGAGGGCGATAACCGTTCCGAGTCACTGCCTATGGAAAAAAATGATAGTGGCGTCTGGGCGGTAGAGCTTATGCATGATTGTATAGGTATGTTTTATACCTATACTTTTGAGTTTGACCATAAAACCAGATATGAGACAATAGATATATATGCAAAGGCCTGCGGTGTAAACGGAAACCGCGGTGCTATAGTTGACTTTAAGAAAACCAATCCGATAGGCTGGGAAAAGGTTAAAAGACCCAAGTGCAAAAATGCTTGTGATGCTGTAATTTACGAGTGTCATGTCAGGGATTTTTCTATTGACCCAAGCTCGGGAGTTAAGCCTGAACACAGAGGCAAGTTTTTGGGCTTTACAGATACAAAAACTAAAAACGGTGATGTTACTACTTGTTTAGAGCACCTGAAAGAGCTTGGCATAACTCATGTTCAGCTTCTTCCGGTTGAGGATTATGCTACTGTTGATGAGTCAAGACCTGATAAAATGCAGTATAACTGGGGTTATGACCCTAAGAATTATAATTGCCCAGAGGGATCATACAGCTCAGACCCTTATGACCCTGAAGCAAGAATAAGGGAGTTCAAGCAGCTTGTTATGGCTCTCCATAAGGCAGGTATAGGTGTTATTATGGACGTTGTCTATAATCACACATACTATACTGAGGAGTCTGCATTTGAGAAGTCATTTCCGTTTTATTATCACAGGCTGAATGCTGACGGAAAGTTTTCAAATGGTTCAGGCTGCGGAAACGAGACGGCATCTAATCACTCGATGATGAGAAAGTTTATGATTGATTCTTTGAAATTCTGGGTTGAGGAGTATAAGGTAGACGGCTTCCGCTTTGATCTTATGGCTCTGCATGATATTGAAACAGTAAATATTATAAGAGATGAGCTTAATAAGCTTGACCCTCAGCTTTTGATGTACGGTGAGGGCTGGACAGGAGGGGAGTCGCCGCTTCCCTCAAACAGACTTGCCTATAAGTGGAATTCTTATCAGTTCGGAAGAGTCGGTCTTTTTAATGACAATATCAGAGATTCGATCAAGGGCGGTACGTTCAATCCCTATGAGACAGGCTTTATCAGCGGAAACAGAAACGCTTCGGCTGTTCTAAGGCGTGGTATAGTAGGCTCAGTTCCTCATTATCAGATTAATAATGCTAATGAAGCGTGCTGGGCTTATGAGCCGACTCAGTCGGTCAATTACTGCGAGGCTCATGATAATCATACTTTGTGGGACAAGCTCTGCATTTCTGCGAAGAATGAAGATGAAGCTACTCGTATAAGAATGGATAAGCTTGCTGCAGCTATAATGATACTTTCTCAGGGCATGCCTTTTATTCAGCTTGGACAGGATTTTCTCAGAACTAAGCCCAGAATTCTTAAAGAAGGCGAACAGCCTGATGATGTGAATATATTCAGTCATGACAGCTACAATGCTCCTGACTATACTAATTCGATCAAGTGGGACAGGAAAGCAACCTATAATAATGTTTTCAGGTATTATAAGGCATTGATAAGCCTCAGGAAGAGCAGTCCGTTGTTCAGAATGAGTACAAAGGAAGAGGTAAATGCTCATCTCAGGTTTAATGATACGGGTGACTATAATTTTATTTCGTTTATACTTGAAAATGAGAATGAGTGCTTTGTTATCGCTTTTAATCCCTATTACGAGGAAAGACATTTCCGTCTTCCTGACGGTAGATTTTTTATGAGACTAGACAATGACGGAGGAATGAACAGCTTCGCCGAGGTAAGGT
Organism: Ruminococcus sp. UBA4385; assembly: GCA_002391065.1. The sequence goes on from DGRP01000089.1 coordinate 13,976, forward strand.
ATGACGGTGTCTGTCCGCCGATCTCAGCGGTTGTATATAAGAGATTTAAAAACAGTTGATTCGGTATCACCGAAGGAATGGAGGTTAATTATGGGACTTTTTGACAGCAATCCGACTACAGCGCAGAACTCAGCTACAGGAGCAAATAAGTTTGTAGATGTTGTATTCTCAAATTTGCCCGAGAACGCTGAGCAATTCAAGGCATTACCGCAGGCTCAGCTTGCATCCCCTTTTGATACGGCTGCCCTGACCGTTCTTGCGTTCTGCTTCTATCCTAAGGATAAGAGTGCTTCGCTTGCAATGCTCAACTATCTGAGGGGACCCCGCCCCTTGAGCCCTTATGATGAGCAGTTTATTCGTGACAGATTTATGGATAAGGATTATGTTCCCAGATCATACTTTACAGGAGCAGTTCCGGCAAATGACTATCAGCCATCTCAGCCTTTTACTGTAAGAGTAAGTGAAAATCCTTACAGCTATCAGAATGAAGGCTATGCCAGAATGTTCCTGACTTCGGGCGGTGCTGATTCACAGAGATATGTTGATCTCAGACTTGCAAAAGACGGCAAGTGGTATCTCTGGGAGCAGTACATTCTTTCGGGTATAAGAGAGCCTGAAAGCACTAATCCTTGGGCATAAAAAATTAACGGCGGAATTTTTCCGCCGTTTTTTTCATATTAGACCATTTTTACACATTATCTTAATGCGATCAGCTGTTGTTAAAGATTTGAATTGCTCGCTTAGTGACCACTTTTCCAGTTTTTCTGCAGATTTAACGAGAATGTCGATCACTGCCATGCGTACTTTTTCTGAAAGGTCCTCTGTATATACGTCGATTCTTTGACCGTTACCTTTGATCACTCCCATGAACCGCAGAAACCATTCTGCTTTGTAGAAGCCAAATGCATCATAAATTCCAATAAAATCAGCCATTAGTTCATCATGAAGATTATTATTTGAAATGCCGTATATTTGTTTTGTAAAATAATGAGTGCATTCATGGCTTCTTCTGATTATCAGTGATTTTTCCTTCCAGTTATCTTCATTTATTCCAAGTTCTGATGCGTAAACATTACTGTATGGCTTTGAGGAAAGAATCATAAATTGAGTCGTTTTTCCTGATATAAATGAAGCCCCTGTTTTTGATATATTAACGGGTCTTTTTCCTTTATAAACTATATTTGTGACTAAAGCCTCAAAATCTTGTGGGTTATCAGCATAAATTATGGGAATTGGTCCTGCAAATGAATTGTAGATTTCAAGTCTGACATTTTCACGAACCTTAAATCTGATTGGATTATTTGGACAGAGTGTTTTGTTTATTACAATGTCTGTTCCTATTGATGCTGATAATAAAACCAGCTTTTCCCAGGGCTTTATAAATGATGTATCAGGTGATGTGATCTCATCGCACTTTTCATATCTGTTAGAAATATACTCTGAAAGCTGAGTGATTTCATCTTGACTAAGGCTGTATTTTTTTATAAAGGCATTGGTATTCATAGTTTTTCTCCTGTTGATTTTAAAACTATTTTATCATGATGAGTTAATATTTGCAATGGAAAACAGACATTTACCTTGTGATTTGTGATAATATATAATTTTCATATAATTTATATGTGCATTATTACAGTGCTTTACAATAACATAATTGTGTGCTATAATATATCTTGTGAGAGTGGGTGATGAGCAGTGAGCAGATTTGGAAGAAAATTTATCGGATCGATGCTTATATCTGCGGTAATTCTGATACCTATTATAGATGTGTTTATTCAGTTTACCTATGATTCTGTCAGGATAGATACTGAGAAGTCTCAGCTTTGGAAGATGATTACGGTGGTATTTATATCTTCCGTGGTTTTAGTTTTCACTGTGCTTTTTCTTGGCAGGCTGTTTATAAGATATTTCAAAGGCCGTGAATATGAACTGTCAAGCGGAAGTGAATTTGCATTTTTCAGAAATTTTGTTTTGGTATCCGCTTCGATGATTATAGCAGACCTTGTATTTTTATATAAGCAAAGCAAGCCGTTTTTTGAAAAAGCATATCTTGATGCTCAGATGCGGATTAAAATCAAGGATTTTACTGAAAAGATTGAATCTGCAAGGCTAAATGATCTGAGGATTTCTTATGAATCCACTCTGGATATTATCTTCTATGCTTTGATAGCATCGTGTGTTATTGCGACAATATTACTCTTGTACAGTGCCAGAATGCTGGTTAAAACTTATCATTCGCAGGGAAGTATAATGCTTACAAAATAATGGAGGTATATTATGAAACTTATATCATGGAATGTTAATGGATTCAGAGCCTGCCTTAAAAAAGGCTTTGAAGATTTTTTTTATTCAGTTGATGCAGATGTATTCTGTATTCAGGAAACTAAAATGAAGCCTGATCAGGCTGATTTTGAGCCTGAGGGCTATAAGAAGATATTTCACAGTGCTGAAAAAGCAGGATATTCGGGAACGGCTGTTTTTACAAAAATTGAACCATTATCTGTTACATATGGCCTTGACGGAGAGCATCTTGATGAGGGAAGAGTAATAACTTGTGAGTTTGAGGATTTCTATTTTGTATGCTGCTATACGCCTAATGCTCAGAATGAACTAAAAAGGATAGACTACAGAATGGAATTTGAAGATGCAATGAGAGCGTATCTTATGAAGCTGGATAAAACAAAGCCAGTTGTTTACTGCGGTGACCTGAATGTAGCCCACAATGAAATAGACCTTAAAAATCCAAAAACTAATGTAGGCAATCCGGGGTTCTCCGATCAGGAAAGAGGCAAAATGACAGAACTTCTTTCAAGTGGCTTTAAGGATACGTTCAGAATGCTGTATCCTGATAAGACAGATGCTTATACATGGTGGTCATACCGTGCAGCTGCAAGACCTCGCAACATTGGCTGGCGTATAGATTACTTTATAGTTTCCGACAGATTTATGGAGAGAGTAAAGGACTCGGTTATTTTCGCTGAGGTAATGGGCAGCGATCATTGCCCTGTTGGTCTTATAGTTGAGTAGAATTCGATCATAAATGAAGAAAGCAGCCACCTTAGTGACTGCTTTTAATATTATGCCTCAACAGGCTCAGTTCTGATTCTGATTTTTGGGAGCTTTTCAATAGTTGAATATGTATTCATCAGACCGTCATCAAGGCTCAGATCATTTTCTCCGCTTGCAGGAGGAGCAAATATCCTGAGCTTCAGGTCAGCAGCACCGTCGAGAGGCTTTTCAAAGAAAGCACTCATAAGGTCGATGACCTTTGCATTAGGTGATTTATAGAACCATGTTCCGTTGAGCTCCATAATAAGGTTGGAGTCGTCTTCAAAGTAAGCCTCGCAGAAATGAGGATTCTTATCAAAGTGAAGCGAAATTTCTATACCCTCAGCGTCCTCAGAACCGCCCCATCTGAGCTTGGCAGGGAAGCTGATCTCCTCACCTGAGGTCATCTTCGGGCTGTAGAATTCATCGTGGATAATGTCCTTGTAAACCTGCATAAGAGGCTGCTCAATACCGCAGTCAGGATAGTTCGGGTCTTCAATCTCAAGACCAAGTCTTCCTCTGTCTCTGAACTGATACATAGTAAATGCGTTGAACCAGCCCTTCTCATCATCAGCCTTGAGCAGGTCGCAGAATTCCTTTACCATTGCAGCCTGATCGTAAGGTCCCGTAACATCGCCGTCAGCGTTGAGTTCGCTCATTACCATAGGCTTTTCTACACCGTCATTGATTTCGCAAAGTCTTCTGTAGGTTCTCTTTGTATACTCATATACGTCCTTGATAACAGAGCGTGAATGAGTTGTACCGCCTCTCTCTGCGACATCATAAGGCCAGCCCCAGTGCAGTGCAAAGTACTTGTCAATGCTCCAGATATCACACTCTCTGTAAGCCTGCAGGAACTCTTCCTCCATTTCAAGCTTGCCTGTCTTGTCGTCGATACCGCCTGCGCAAAGGATAGTTTTAACATTAGGAGCATACTCTTTAAGTATCCTGTTGAACTTGCAGAAGAAATCCCCAAGCTCTTTATAGGAAGCTCTCTTAGTGAATGAGAACCAGTCACCTGTACACTCATGATTGATTCTTAAAAGAACTCTGCCGAAGGGTCTCAGATCCTTAGCAACAGCAATAAGGTGTTCATCAGAAACATTCGGGTCAATTGTGAGCGTAAGAACAACATCTTGTCCATGTCTTCTTACTTCACGCATATATGTGAAGGGCTCATCATCAGTATTGCCGTTAAGACCGCCCTTGTAGGTGAAATAATCGTCGTAGGGATAGTCCCATGCAAATGAAACTTCCATATCCTTGCAAGCCTCAGAGATTCTGGCAGGGAACTCCTTGTCAAGCGGATAGTAACAGTACATAAGGCTTATACCTCTGTGAGGTCTTCCAAGTTTGTGCAGAATATAATCCTGATTTACATATTCACCTCTCTCAGAGCCGTCTCCGAGATCTACTGCACAGTCTGCTGCGCCCATATGTACCTTATAAGCTTTGATTTCTTCCATATTATTACTCCTTTTCTATTATTTACGGCTTTACCGTATGTTATTCAACAGCTATCAAGCTATTTAGCTTGTCGAACTCAACAGCGAGTTCTCTGAATATTTCACAGTTATCATCAATTTCAGGATAAAGACCTGTAAAAATGCAGAGAACAAAAGGCGAGTCGGCATATACTATTGCACAGTCGTTGAAGTTTATCTCATCAAAATCCGAGCCATACTTCTGAGCAACAGTATACTTATCCCCGAGAGCATAGCCTATCTGCTCATTGTAATTACATTCTGTCATAAGGTCAATAAGCCACTGACCATCTTCGTTTTCCTCAGCAAAGTCATAAATGTCCCAGTAGCACTGAGCTACATCCATAAGTTTGCAATAGCAGAATATCCACTGAGGACTGATATTGAACGAAGCACCGATACTGTAAAGAAAGTTATTAAATGTATTGCAGCCAAAATGTTTAACAAGTGAATAATATGCAGTATTGTCTGATTCAAGTATTGCGTGTTCAATGAGCTCCTTTGCTGAGAATTGAGTTCCCGATGCTGCACTTGCAACAACCTGATCATCGTTTGTCCAGTTATCAGTTTTTGTAACCATTTCTTCAAGATCTATTCCGTCTTGAAGAATAGACTTTATGTACGGAGCCTTGATTGTGCTGGCAGTAACAAACTGGATATCGGTACCGCAGTAGATCTGAGCGCCTGTGTCCATATTCTTATATGAAACGGCGATCTTATAATTAGCACTGCTGATCAGTTCATTGATGTTTTCAAAGCATTCCTGAATTTCTTCATTGGAGTATACCTTATCAAACCCCTCATAGCTGAAGCTGTAATTTCCGTCTATATTGAAATCAACCGGAGTTCGAGTTTCAACTTCCTTGACCTGAGACTCATCGTCAGAGGTTTTAGACTCATTCGTATTTACATTTCCTGAGGTTTCTACAGCAGAGCTGCTAGATTTATTTACTGATTTTTTCTTAGTTGATACCGAAGAGCTTGATGATGTTTTTGAACTGCTGTCGCTTTTTGAACCGCTGTCTGACTGTCCGCATGAACTAAAAGAACCTGTTATCATCAGACAAGCACACAATAACGATAGTATTTTTTTCATAAAATTCACCTTAGTTTTCCTTAAACAATAACTCATAACATTTTAACATATTTTCTTGCATAAGTCAAGCAAAAATGTTCTATTATATTTTAATATATTTAGCTTAAAAATAATAAAAAAAAGACTTCCCGAAAGGGAAGTCTTAAACAAAGCCGTGTATTAAACCTCAGCGATAACTTCTACTTCAACAAGCACGTCTTTGGGCAGCTCTTTTACCGCAACACAGGAACGTGCAGGCTTTGAAGTAAAGTATTTAGCATAAACCTCATTGAAAGCTCCGAAATCAGACATATTTTTCAGGAAGCATACAGTTTTAACAGACTTATCAATTGATGTTCCTGCTGCTTCAAGAAGATTCTTTAAGTTTGTGCAGACCTGCTCAGTCTGTCCCTCGATTGTATCAGCTTCAACGTTTCCGTTAGCCGGGTTGATAGCTATCTGTCCCGATGTGAAAACCAGTCCGCCTACAACCTTTGCCTGTGAATAAGGACCTATTGCATCAGGTGCGTTTTTTGTGTAAATTGTTTCTGCCATAGTAAAAACTCCTTTGCTTATTTATTTACAATCTTAAATCCTGCCTTAGTTAGTGCAGTTCTGATATCTCTGATGTGGTCATAATTTCTTGTTTCAAGAACAAGTCTGAGCAGGCAGTCTGTTATATCGCTGTCTTCGCTTGCTCTTTCATGGTGAATAGATACTACATTTCCTCCAAGATCTGAAATGATAGCCGATACACCCTTGAGCTGTCCGGGCTTATCCTCAAGCTGGATAGTAAGTGTATCCGATCTGCCTGATTTAAGGAGACCTCTCTTGATAACACGGGAGAGAATGGTAACATCAATATTTCCGCCTGAAACAAGGCAAACAACCTTCTTGCCCTTGAGATCAGGGATCTTATTGAACATTACAGCAGCAACTGAAACAGCACCTGCGCCCTCGGCAATGAGCTTCTGCTTCTCGATAAGATGAAGAATAGCAGAGGATACTTCATCATCTGTTACAGTAACAATCTTATCAACATACTGCTTGCAGTACTCAAATGTGTGCTCACCGGGCTCTTTTACCTTGATTCCGTCTGCGATAGTGTGAACAGACTCCAGACACTTGATCTGATCCTCAGCGAGAGATTCAACCATTGAAGGAGCACCCTCAGCCTGAACACCGTAAACCTTGACCTGAGGTTTAAGCTGCTTTACCGTAAATGCAACACCTGAAATTAGTCCGCCGCCACCTACAGGAACAACAATAATATCAGCGTCAGTCACATCATTAAGAATCTCAAGTCCGATAGTACCCTGACCTGCGATAACATTTTCATCATCAAACGGGTGAATAAATGTGTACCCGTGTTCATCTCTCTGTCTGAGAGCTTCCTCATAAGCATCATCATACACACCCGGAACAAGACATACCTCGGCACCGTAGCTCTTGGTTGCTTCAACCTTAGAGATCGGAGCACCGTCAGGCAGGCAGATTATAGACTTAATACCATTCTTAGCTGCTGCAAGAGCAACGCCCTGAGCATGATTTCCTGCGGAACAGGCAATAACGCCGTGAGCCTTTTCCTCCTCGGAAAGCTGAGAAATCTTGTAGTAAGCACCTCTTACCTTGAATGAACCTGTGACCTGAAGATTCTCGGTTTTAAGGTAGGTAGTGCAGTCAGGATTAACGTGCGGAGCATTGATGCACGATGTAGGTCTGATTACCTCTTTAAGCACATTAGAAGCATTGAAAACCTTATCAAGTGTTAACATTTTATTACCTCTTTTCAAAAAATAAAGCCCCCGCCCCATACAGAGGCGAAGACATAACTCCGTGGTACCACTCTGCTTGCAGAGCAAAGCCCTGCCGCTTAGTTCCGATAACGGCGGATTCCGTAGCAGCTTACTGTTTTCAGCCGCTAAGCTCGGGGATGATCCTGACAACGCATAGCCGCAGGCTTTTCAGCAGCCGCCTGCTCTCTGAAAGGCTTGTCTGATGTCACCTTTCCCGTCAAAGCTTTTCAATATATAAAATATTATATCACTGCAAAAGCTAATTGTCAAGACATTTATCGCATTTTATTTATGGTATCTTGACCCCACTGATATCTGGAATGCTCTGTATATCTGTTCAAGGAGCATTATTCTTGCCAACTGGTGAGGAAAAGTCATCTCTGACATTGAAAGTCTCAGGTCAGCTTTTTTCTTGATTATATCAGCAATTCCGAATGATGAGCCTATAATAAGGTTTATCGTTCCTGCACCCTGAACAGAGCATTGTTCAATAGTTTTAGAAAGCTTTTCGCTTGGCATTTGCTTGCCTTCGATACACATTGCTATATTATAGCAGTTATTACCGTCAAGGTAAGGTGTCATAGCTTCAGCCTCGGATTGCAAGGCTTTCTCTATTTCTTTTTCATTAGGTTCTGATGGCAGCCTGGACTCTGCAAGCTCAATTATATTCAGTTTGCAAAAGCCTGAAAGTCTTTTTTCATACTCTGCAGATGCTTCCCGCAGGTATTTTTCCTTGAGCTTTCCAACACAGATTATATTAATTCTTATCAAAAGATCACTGCTCCTTCGTTATCTGAGGGCTTTGCAGTAATAAGAGTATAGTCACGGTCACGGGTACTGTCTATAAGTGCATCCATAGCACAGTCTTCAGCAATTTCAGGAGTGTTATTTTCCTGACTGAGATGTCCCAGTATAAAATGTTCAGTACCATTTTCCAGCAGCCAGGGCAATACAGATGCACATTCATCATTAGACAGGTGCCCGTATGGTGACGCAATACGATTTTTCAGCTCTCTTGGATATGCTCCGTATTTTAGCATATTCTTGTCATAGTTTGACTCTATAAGCATAGCATTGCAGCCTTTTACTGCATTTATTACATTCTCCGAAATATATCCGAGGTCGGTGCATACTGCTGCTGTTTTGCCGTCGGGATACTCAATCTTATAGCCGCAGCTTGCGGGAACATCATGAGATGTCTTAAAGTGGCTTATCCTGTGATCTGCGAATACCAGGCCTTCGTTATCGACAGGGATAAGCTCACATTTACTGTCGATAAAGCCTCGGTCAATAAGAATTTTAAGGTTCGTCTCCTGAGCACAGACCGGAACGCCCAGCTTTTTGGAGAGAACCTTTAATCCACTGATATGATCTGAATGTATATGTGTAATAAAAATTGCTTTTACAGCAGTGAGGGGAACTTCATTAGATAAAAGTGTATCACAGATACGCTTACAGCTCACCCCTGCATCTATAAGAACACCTGCATTCTGATTCCCAAGATATGTAGAATTACCCTTGCTTGACGAAAACAGAGGATATATCCTCGCCATTCTAATTATCCTTTCCAAACCTCTCGTAGAGGTAGTTTGCAACTGCGTCTTCTGTATTCTTTCCGATCATTCGGTCGCAGTACTCTTTGATTTCATCACAGGCATTGCTAACACAAACCTTCTCATCGCAGGCATCAAACATAGAAATGTCATTTAGATTATCTCCAAAGCCTATAACACGGTCAAAACCGCAGTAATCCTTGACGAATTTTACTCCGTTTTTCTTTGAAGCAGAAGAAGAAAATATCTCAAGATACCATAAATCCTTTGAATAAACGTCTTCGTAGAAAGTCATAGAAACTTCGGGATTGCCATTGAAGGTATCATAAACTATCTGAAGCTTTTCTTTTTTGTCAATAAAAGTAAAGTAGATCGCATCGGAATTGATACGGTCAAAATGATCTGTCTGTGCGAAGGATTTGTAGTATTTGCTTTTACGTTCCTCAAAGAAATCCTTCATTGCCTGAGTATTTAGCTTTCTGTAGAAGGTGCTCATTTCATTTTTATATATAGTATACATAAAGCATTCTATTCCGAGAGCTGTACAGAGCCTGTCTATTCTGAGCTTCATACCTCCGTCTAATCTGTTTACAAGGTCGTACCTGTTAAGTTTGGGGTCATAAATAAGTACACCGTTCATAAGAATTATCGGCAGCCTGAGCCTTATAGGAGACAAAATTTTCTTACAGGAAGCCCATGTTCTGGCTGTTGCAACAGTAAAAAACATTCCGCTCTCTTCAATAAGGTTATTGAGCTTGAATGAAGTTACCCAGGATATTTCGGCATTATTATTAAGAAGCGTACCGTCAAGATCGGACACTACAAGGGTATTCTTATCCTTAGCATTAGCCATAAACAGCCCTCCTCTGCATAATATAATATAATTATATCATATTTTTTTTAATAAGTCAATTTAAAAAGAAAAAATTCTGTTCAAGTATTGCATTTTTTATAAAAATAATGTATAATAATTGAGTAAATACAGAATGTTCAATGAAAGGAGGGAAGAGCTATGAAATATGTATGTGATCTGTGCGGTTATATTTATGATCCTGAGGAAGGCGCACCTGATGCAGGCGTTGCAGCAGGCACAGCATGGGAAGATGTTCCCGAGGATTTTGCCTGTCCGCTTTGCGGTGCAGGAAAAGATCAGTTTTCTGCTGAGGGCTGATATGTCTGAGCCTGTGCATTTTGTGCGGGCTCATTTTTGTCTTGACAAATCAGGAAAAATGTAGTATAATAGTTTCGTTATTTTAATATTTGCCGCTGTGGTGGAATAGGCAGA
>DGRP01000086.1 GCA_002391065.1 Ruminococcus sp. UBA4385
AAGAGGCTATACCGCATGGGATCCTACCTCCTATGCTTTTATAAAGTGCAACACTCTTTGTATCCCGACTGCCTTCTGCTCCTACAGCGGTGAGGCTCTTGACAAGAAGACACCTCTGCTGAGGTCTATGGAGGCTATCAACAAGTCGGCGCTCAGAGTGCTGAAGCTGTTCGGCTCCGATGCAGTGAGAGTTATTGCAAATGTAGGCCCCGAGCAGGAGTACTTCCTTATCGACAGAGAGATGTACTCGCACAGAAAAGACCTTATCTTCACAGGAAGATCACTCTTCGGAGCACCTGCACCTAAGGGTCAGGAGCTTGAGGACCACTACTTCGGAACTATCAAGACCAGAGTTCAGGCTTATATGAGAGACCTTGACGAGCAGCTCTGGAGACTGGGTGTTTACGCAAAGACCAAGCACAACGAGGTAGCACCTGCTCAGCATGAGCTTGCACCGATCTTCACGACTGCAAACATCGCTACCGACCACAACCAGCTTACTATGGAGATAATGAAGAGAACTGCAAGAAAGCACGGCTTCAAATGTCTGCTTCACGAGAAGCCCTTTGCAGGCATCAACGGCTCGGGTAAGCACAATAACTGGTCGCTCTCCACAAACACGGGAATAAACCTTCTTGACCCCGGAAAGACACCTGCCGAGAACGCACAGTTCCTGCTCTTCCTGACGGCTGTTATCAAGGCTGTAAATGATTATCAGGATATTCTCAGAGCAAGCGTTGCTTCCGCAGGAAATGACCACAGACTCGGCGCTAACGAGGCACCTCCTGCTATCATTTCCATCTTCCTCGGCGAGGAGCTTACAGATATTCTTGACTCTATCGTAAACGGAGTTAAGTACGAGGGCAAGAGAGTTGAAATGGAGATCGGTGTTGACGTTCTGCCTCACTTCCGCAAGGACACCACCGACAGAAACAGAACCTCGCCTTTCGCATTCACAGGAAATAAGTTCGAGTTCAGAATGCCCGGCTCGAAGCTCTCGGTCGCAGGCCCTATGACAGTGCTCAATACTATCACCGCTAAGGTGCTTGATGATTTCGCTGATGTGCTCGAAAGTGCAGATAACTTCCAGGACGCTCTTGACGACCTTATCAAGAAGACTATCAAGGAAAATCAGGCTATTATCTTCAATGGCAACGGCTATTCTGCCGAGTGGCCTGTTGAGGCTGAAAAGAGAGGCCTCTTAAATCTCAGATCAACGCCCGAGGCTGTTCCTACCTTTGTTGATCCGAAGAACATTGAGCTGTTTGAAAAGTACGGCGTTTATACCGAGACAGAGCTTCACTCCAGAGTTGAAATTCTCCTCGATGAGTACTGCAAGACCCTCAATATTGAGGCTCTTACAATGATAGATATGGCTAAGAAGGACATTCTTCCTGCTGTTGCGTCCTACATCAAGGACCTCGCAAAGACCTCGGAGCTTGCTAAGAACTGCGGTGCTCCCACCGACTTTGAGGACGATATGGTCAAGAGACTGTCTGCTCTTGCAAGCCAGACCTATAAGAAGCTCGGCGCTCTTGAGGACGCAGCTCAGAAGGCTCACGAGATCGAGGGCGTTCAGGAGCTTGCAAACTATTACCACGATACAGTATTCGTAGCAATGGGCGAGCTCAGAGCAGTCGCAGACGAGATGGAAACCCTCGTCGGCGAGAAGTACTGGCCGTACCCGACCTACGGAAAGCTTCTGTTCTATGTAAACTGATACGGATAATAAAGAACGCTCCTGCCTGCACGGCGGGAGCGTTTTGGTTTGACAATATGAAACTTATGTGCTATAATAAGAAAAGGAAGTGCTGTATAAACAGCGGCACAGGCGGGATCTCCCTGTAACGGGGAGGTGATGACAATGGTTACATACTCGGATATGTTTGCATACTCGATGGTGATACTGAGCGTCATCGCACTTTGTTACGAATTCTTTCACAAGAAAAAGTAACGCAGTTTCTTTAAGGCAAAGCTCATAAAAAAGAAACACCGCCCAGCTCCACCAAAGCGACGGTGTTTCAAACACATAACTAAGGGGAGAGACCGCTGAAGCCGCAAGGCGTACAGCACTTCTCCTTTTCTGATGTTATTATACCACATCGGAAAGCCCTTGTCAAGGGGAGTGTCTCGGTTTGACAATATGAAACTTATGTGCTATAATAAGAAAAGGAACGTATCGTGAAAAACGGTAGGCGGTCAAATCTAACCTCCGACTTAACGGAAGGAGGTGAGCATAGTGAGTGTACTCGAGGTACTGACTTTGATGTTACTTATCACGAATATTGTCGGGGTCATACTCGACAACTGCAATAAAAAAAGATAACCGCCCTCACGCCAATAAGGACGGTTATTAATTTATTACCAGTCTTAGGAGGTGGCCGCTTACTAGCGGTACGTTCTCCTTTTCTGATATTATTATACCACATCGGTAAGCCATTGTCAAGGGGCGGATTTCGGGTTTTGAGAAGGAATTTGTGAAAAATCACTAAAAATGTTCGGGGAAGTTTATAAAATTTCTCTGTGAACAAAATATGAAAGTGCTTGAAAAAACGGGAGAGGTGTGTTATAATCAAACTTGCGTGACTGCGAGGTTTCGGCTTATGCCGGAACAAAGATATGCGATGAAGCGGAAGGTTGCTGACGGTGCGTCAGGTAATTTCCGTGGAGTATGTCCGATTTCAAACCGGGCGACTGTAATACCGAACACAGTATGTGCTTATGCTTCTTGCGAGGGCGGGGTTCCGCTTTGGCGTGGGTGCGGTGTCTGTGTGAGCTGTTTTGGAGTCCGAAAAGCGTTTGCGTTTTTCGGATATTTTTAACGGACAAGACAGGGAACACACGGCAGAGTGTAAATCGCAAAAAGGTGATTTGAACGGTATTACAGAGGCTTTTGGAATGAAAACCGGGTCAGTTGTGTGAGTGGTCGTGCTTGTATACTATATATAGTGTACAGCTTGCTGACGAACATTCATACAATTGACTGAGGCTTTCGTTCCGGAAGCCGCCCCCTGAACAACAAATGCACTAAGGAGGCGATTTAAGTGGCAGTCAATGAGAAGATCAGAATCAAGATCAAGGGTTACGAGCACGCAGTAGTAGATGCTGCAGCTGCAAAGATCGTTGATGCAATCAAGCGTTCGGGCGCACAGGTATCGGGTCCTATCCCGCTTCCTACCGACAAGGAGATCATCACGATCCTGAGAGCTGTTCATAAGTACAAGGACAGCCGTGAGCAGT
>DGRP01000033.1 GCA_002391065.1 Ruminococcus sp. UBA4385
CTTCCCCCTCCCTGTCGGTTTCACGGGACTTTTCTTCCCTTAAGGTTTCCCCCCTTGACTCCCCTTCCTCATCCTATCTTTTGCCCGTGAAACCTCAATTGTAGCTCCATTCTTGGTTCGTCGTTCGTTCGTCACGTCCGGTGACGTGACTTCCCCTTCTTGGTGTGCTAGTGGATAGTGGTCTTGCTTTTATTGCCTCCACCCTTGAGCACCCTGCTTCGCAGGCGCTCGGGTGGTTTATGGGGTTTATTGGGTTTGTTGTTCTCCTTTTTTATTTTTCTTGTTTCCGTTATCACTATCTATTTCCGCGTTCAAGGCAGGAAAAGTTTTAAGCAAAACTATGGCGCGTGGCGGTGCAGGGTTTCCCATGCCGCGTATTAGCCGTGCGGCGAGCACTGCAGGGTTTTCCCTGCCACAAAAAACAGGCTCCGCCTTTTGCAGAGCCTGTACATTTTTACTCAGGTATCTCTACCACCATATCCCCAACAGCGGTATTCATATAGGTTATAAGCTCATAATTGCTGAAGCCCTCAACCAGAGGGTCATTCGAGCAGAACCTTGATGCAAGTGCCTCGATATTGCTGTTCATTTTAATAAACATCTTTTCGCCCGCCTTCATTTCATTAAGCCTTGCAAGCACATTGTCAGCCGTGTCGGACACAAGCTCTCCGTTCCTGCCGTATACTGCGGCAGTCAGATTTTCCATATCCAGACTGACTGAATAATCGTAGATAAGCGTACACGGCGACTTCTCTGTTATAACACTCTGAGTCATCGGTGCAAGCTGGTTGCACAAATCGCTGACCGAATATCCTGCCTTTGCATTTCTGCTGACACCAAACCATTCATAGAAGTAATACGGCTCGTTCTCGGTGATTTCATCGCTCTCTGACTCGTAATAATTGCATATATCCCATGTTGCGTCAAAGTCCCAGACCTCGCCGTCTATCTCGGCAACATTCCATACATGGCCTGTGCCGCCGCCGTTTTCATCTGCATCTATTTTAGCACAGTCTATTCCTGCCATATTGAACAGCAGCTGCAGTCCTCCTGCTATGCCGTCACAGACAGCCCTTTTATCTACAAGTGCCCCATAAGCCGACTGCGGAGCTGCATTTACTATACCTACATTGTTCTCGGCATGATAGCTGTCATAGCCTACATTGTTGCATATCCAACTATAGAGGTAGTATGCCTTCTGCGCATCGGTAGTAAGGTCATCGGGCATTGAGGCTATTATCTCCTTAGCAGCCTCTATCGTTTCGGGAGCCGAAGCACACTTCCTTACCGAGTCCGAAAGCTCAATTCTTGTGTAGCCGTCAGCAGTATACTCAGTAGTTGACATAGCTACGGCATCGGGCACATTCGGGAAAGACAGCGACAGATAGTGCCAAGCGTAATCTATAGTCCTCTCGTCATATTCAAGCGGCAGATCGAGGTACTCTATATCGTTTTCATAAGCATATCTCAGTGCAAAAGCCGCTGTCTGCTCAACACTGTAAAGCCCCGAGCCGTCATCGTAGTAAAGCTCAATATACTCATCATAAGGGCTTTCATAGGCAAGCCAGTCCTCGTAGGGTATCACCTCAAAGTTAAAGCGGACAGGCTTGTTGACATAGGCTGCATACTTATTACCGTTCACCTCAACATTGCCGAGCGTGCGGTCGAAATTATAAGTAATCTTATCGGAATCTCCCGACTGAACACTGCTCTGCGAAGAGCCTGTATCTGTTTTTTCAGTCTTGCTGCTCTCACTGTCACTGCAGGCAGCAAATGATGCTGCCATAATAACAGCCATAAATGCAGCTGCAAGTCTGTTTTCTCTCATGTATTATGTTCCTTTCATTCTTTTTGTTCAACACAGCTTTTATCATCTTCATCTGACAGAAAGCCGACCGTTTTCGGTATAAGCGTACCACCGAGCTTCTTTATCCTGAGTATCATTGAAACTGTCGTTGCAAACAGCACTGCAGCAGCTATATAGCCAATTAATCCTGCTCTGCGCAGCTGCCCCTCTATATAATTCACAGAGGGGTTCTTCGGGTCATACATTACTGTTGCACTTTTGCTTTCATTCTCAGATATTGACCAGCCGCTGCGAGCCTGATATTCTGTACCGTTCTCGGCTTTGAAAGAATAGACTCCCCTGTATTCCTGATGAGTGGCTATCTCTCGCCTTGCTTTTACGGTCTTTTGCTCGGTATCTACAAGCTCTGCCTGTGCAGAAGCAGTGCATTGACTTTTAAGCTCATTATAGTCCTCGTCGAGCGTCATTGCGTAACCGATCGCTATAAGGCTAAGGATAATACCAATTATCACAGCTCTGCGAAGACCTGCGATCCTTCTGTTTATACTGCTCTGCGGCAAGCTGCCCACTCCTTTGCTAAAACCGCCCTGCCGAGCTGCGCCGACCGGGCGGTTTGATCTGACTACTGATCTACTATCTCAACATCAGCAGGATCCATAGGAGTTGCCTGGTCTTCGGAGGCTCTCTTCACAGCTTCCTCGCCTGACTTCTTCAAAGCGTCCTGAATGTCCTCACCGAGGAAATCCGGCAGCGACATTCCTGCCTGCTTGAACAGATCGTTGAGAGGAGGTACGGACTGCATAAGTCCACTCAGAAAGTTCGCTGTGCTTCCCTTTCCGTCTCCGTTTGCGCCCGAATCCCAGACGGTTATCTTGTCGATCTTTATGTTCTTTATAGCCTCTACCTGAATCTGTACAAGGGTCTCCAGCTTATCTGCAACGATGAGCTTAACAGCAGCATCGGCATCTCCGCCTGCTGCTTCAACAAGCTTACGCATACCTTCTGCCTGCTTGGTGAGTATCTCCTGATTACCTTTAGCCTCTGCCTCCATCTTAGCGAAGATAGCGTCAGCCTCACCCTTTGCCTTACGTCTTACTACCTCAGCCTGAGCCTCAGCCTCGATCTCAGCCTGCTGCTTTGAGATCTCTGCCTTTACGATGACATCTGCGGTCTGAGTTGCCTTTTCGAGCTCTGCTCTGGTAAGCTCGGCATTCTGCTGAGCAACATAAGCTTCCTGCTTTGCCTTTGCAGCCTGAACTGCCTCGGCAGCGGTTGCCTGCTTGAGAGCCTCAGCCTCACGCTCACGCCTGAGAGCCTCTGACTGAGCTACCTCGATCTTAGCCTGGTTCTCACCGTCGATAGCCTTAGCGTTTGCAGCAGCGACCTGAATTCTCTGATCCTGCTGAGCATTAGCCTGACCGATTTCACCGTCTCTGTGCTTCTCGGCAACGGACTTCTTCGCATCGTTGATAGCCTTTGCAGCAGCCTCTTTACCGAGAGCTTCCAGATATCCCGACTCGTCTGTAATATCAGTTACGTTTACGTTTATAAGCTTCAGACCTATCTTTTTAAGCTCGATCTCAACGTTGTTTGAAACTGCCAGCAGGAACTTGTCTCTGTCGGCATTGATTTCCTCAATATCCATAGTAGCAATGATAAGACGGAGCTGTCCGAAGATAATATCCTTTGCAAGCTCCTGTATCTCTGCCATTTTAAGGCCTAAAAGTCTCTCAGCTGCATTCTGCATAACACCGGGCTCTGTCGAGATACCTACAGTAAACCTTGAAGGTACGTCTATACGGATATTCTGTCTTGACAGTGCGTTTTTAAGGTCAACGTTTATCGAAATAGGTGTAAGGTCCATATACTCATAGGACTGAATAATAGGCACGATGAATGCAGCGCCTCCGTGAATACACTTAGCCGACCTTGCCTGACCGTTCTTATCCGTTCCAACCTTACCGTAGATAACAAGCACCTTGTCCGACGGGCACTTTCTGTACCTCGAAAGGATAGCCATTATCGCTGCAAAAAGCACTACAACGATAACACAGATAATAATTACTGATTCCATTCCCATAGTGATTTCCTCCTCTATACAGTCATATTTTCATAAATGACCGAGTGTTTGTAATATTTAACGGTGATCTTTCCCGTTTTTACCTCAATGTCGTCATAGTCTGCGTCCTCGACCAGACTGAGCGTCAAGCTCACATCTGACCTTTTGCCCTCTTCTTTCATAAGGAGCTCATCATACTTCCCCTCGGGTATCTGCAGAAGAATCTCCTCGCCCCCGTCCTCAAAGACCACAAAACGGTCACGGCTCTGATTGGTGCAGGTGATGTAGGTTTTAAGCTTTACCTCTCTCGGAGAGTTCATATCCTCTCTGATATTTGACAGCGCCCCCAGCCTTATACAGATAAACGATGTCAGACCTATCAGCACAAAGATATAAACCATCACGGTACCGATAGATGTACCCTCCTTGCCCTTCCACGTCTTGGAAACATAAAGTATAAAGCAGATAGCTGTCAGCACCAATATTGTCAGGGCTATCACATTTGCGGAGAAAAAGCTCTCTATCGTTTCCTTTCCGCCAAGAAGATCGGCATTGTCCTTAGCCCTGCCTGCTATCCAGTTAGCAATTATTATCGGGATAAAGAACAACAGCACCCAAAACTTAACCCTCGTCATATCTCGTCTGGTCTGCGCATAGCTTCCGAACGCATCCTTTAACTGCTGCCCTGTATTTTCATCATAGAGCTTCAAGTCTACTCCTCCTCCGGCTCGACCACAAGCATATCACCAGACAAGTCAGTCACCCTCACACGGGAGCCTGTCGCCAATTGCTTGTCGGTAGAGTTTATCGCATCGGCTTCAATGAACCTGCCGTTGACTGTTACGTTCACCTTTCCGAAGCCTTTATTCTTCGGAGGACATGGTATGTACACCGTGCCTACCTCACCGATTGCGTTCTTAAAGTCAAGTGTGCCGTTTTCCTGAAGCCTCTTAGACATCTGTACTATCTTTGCAAGCAGAAGCATAGTCGCAAAGCCCAGCACAGCAGCTATCCCTATAGCAAGGCCGCTCGGCACCTTTGCACCCACAAGCACTATTCCCGACCAGCCGAACACCGTCAGAAACGCCACTACCGTCTGTATAGTGAACATTCGCATAGAGGTGAAGTCGCCGGGGTCTCCGCCGTCTATATCGTGGTCATGGTCAAAGTGCAGATCGTGCCCGCCGTGACCTATATCAAGACCGCCGTGATCGACATCAAGGTCAAGCCCCGATGTATCACTGAAATCATGCCCTGCTCCGCCGTCGTGACCGCCCAGCATAGCAAAGATCGTCTGCAAAAGCAGTATCAGCGTTGAGGGCACCGCAATACAGTACAGCACCTTTAATAATGCAGATAAGCCGTTCCACCATTCATTCATATATAACGCTCCTTTCCTTACAGCTATGTAAATATCATTTACATAGAGTATACACCACTTCCCCGATTTTGTCAAGTGTTTTTTTCGTATTTTTTCAAATTTTCAAACGTTTTAGGTAAATTACAGCTACATTTGTTAAATTTCTGTAAAGCACTTGCAATTAAAAGTAAACCGTGCTATAATGTATGTAAATAATATTTACATGGATTTGAAAGGAGGATAACTATGGACTCTGTGACACTCGGGAAGAAGATTAAGGAAGCACGGCTGAAAAAGAAGCTCACACAGAATGAGGTAGTGGGCGACTTTATAACAAGGAATATGCTCAGCCAGATCGAAAGCGGAACGGCTAACCCCTCGGTAAAAACGCTGGAGTATCTGTGCAGGGTGCTTGAGATACCGTCAAGCCAGCTTATTGATGAGCAGACCCCTCAGACGGTGGGTGAGTATGCACAGCTGAGAGCCTCCTTTATAAATGGAGATTATAAAGCTGTTATAGCGTCGGACATGGCTGACGGCTTTTCCGATGAATCATCGGCACTGAAAGCGAAGGCTTATCTGAGCCTTGCAAGGGAGCTTTCTCAAAGTGAAAAGGCCGAGGATATGCAAAGGGCGATAGAGTATTGCAGGCAGGCAGCGCAGCTCTCAGAGGGCGGTATTTTCGGGAACAGTGCTGTTAATGCCGAGGCTAAGGAGCTTATAAAAAGCTGTGCGGGAAAGCTCTCGGAGTTCTATGCTAAAATGATCTGAGAAGCACCTTCGGGTGCTTTCTTTGTAAAAGGGCTTGACAAATAAATCGGAGCGTGATATAATACATCTGTTATATAACATAAGTTACAGAAAGTGAGGTGTATTATGCCCCCTAAACCAAAAATAACCAAAGATATGGTAATAGAGGCAGGCTTCAGGATAGTGCGGAAAGAGGGAGAGCAGGCTCTGAATGTAAGAAAGGCAGCATCGGTGCTTGGATGCTCTACTCAGCCTGTGATGTATCATTTCAGCACGGTGAATGAGCTTAAAGCTGCCGTGTTTGAGTATGCGGACAAGTTCCACACGCAGTATATACTTACGCCCGATGAAAGTGCAGGCGACCCGTTCATGGCAATAGGGCTCAGATATATAAGGTTTGCGCATGAGGAAAAGCCGCTGTTCAGGCTGCTGTTCCAGTCGGACAAATTCAGCACCGTAAGCTTTAAGGAGCTTATAAACTCCGACTACACTATGCCTGTTATAGGACCTCTGTGCGAGCTGTCAGGGCTTACGGCAGAGCAGGCAAAGGAGGTTTTCGGCTCGATATTTATTTGTGCCCACGGTGCTGCCGATATGCTGGCAAACAACTCCTTTGACTATGATGAGGAGTATTTCAAGAAGCTGCTTAAAAGCACCCTGATAGGGCTTGTTTATGTTGAAAAGAACAATATAGAATCACTGAAGGAATTAAATGGAGGAGAATGATATGGACACTGTTGTTAAGATCTCGGGGCTGGTGAAAAACTATAAGGAGCTTACAGCCGTAAATGATCTCAGCCTTGAAATTAAGGAGGGCGAGGTTTTCGGGCTTCTGGGACCTAACGGCTCGGGAAAGTCAACCACAATAAACTGTATGCTGTCGCTTCTCGACTTTAACAAGGGCGAGATAGAGCTCTTCGGCAAGCCTATGAGCCCGACTGCTTATGACATCAAGAAAAACATCGGCGTTATCATGCAGAACGTTGCCGTGTTTGACGAGCTGACAGTTTATGAGAACATCGACTACTTCTGCGGCCTGTACATAACCGATAAGGCAGAGAGGAAAAAGTGCGTTGAGGACGCAATTAAATTTTCGGGGCTTGAGGACTTCACTAAGTTCAGACCGAAGAAGCTTTCGGGAGGACTGCTCAGAAGGCTAAACATTGCCTGCGGTATCGCTCACAAACCGAAGCTTATTATCCTTGATGAGCCTACAGTCGCTGTTGACCCTCAGTCGAGAAACAAGATCCTTGAAGGCATTACCGAGCTTAACCGTCAGGGTGCTACTGTTATTTACACCTCTCACTATATGGAGGAGGTTGAGCAGATATGCTCAAGAATTGCTATCATCGACAAAGGAAAGAAGATAGCCGAGGGCACTAAGGAAGAGCTCAAAAAGATGGTGAAGAACACCGAAACTATCTCTATCCTTGCCTGTGAGATGGAGGGAAGCCTGCTCACAGAGATAAATGCTTTGCCCCATGTGCTTGAATCAACCTATGAGGATAAGAAGCTCACTGTGCATTTCTCGGGCGGAAAGCATAATCTTCTCAGAGTCCTTGACTGCCTGCAGAAGCATGATGTGTCCTTCGGCAGAGTGTATTCCGAGCTTCCGACCCTGAATGACGTGTTCTTGGAGCTTACAGGTACTGCTCTGAGAGATCAGGAGGGCTGATATGTTTTTACATAACTTCAAGTATGAGCTTCTAAGCAGTCTGCGTGTAAAAGACGTTGTGATATGGCTCATACTGTTTCCGATTGCGCTGGGAACCTGCTTCAAGGTGGCGTTTTCAAGCGTGTATGACAACACTATGGTGTTTGAGACTATCGACGTCGCAGTTGTTGAGGATACAGATGAAATGCAGGCTCAGATGTTCCGTCAGATAATCAAGGACGTGAAAATGGACGATCAGCCGATGTTCAAGGTTAAGTACACCACTAAAGAGAAGGCTCTGAAAATGCTTGAGGACGAAAAGGTATCGGCTGTTATCTTCGAGGGTGAAGAGCTTAAAATGACTACTGCCTCAAACGGGCTTAAAGCAACTATAGTTCAGTCATTCCTGAACCAGTACACTCACAATGCCGACCTTATCATGACCGCTATGCTTTCAGATCAGAGTGACACCGTTCAGAAAGTGACCGAGACCCTTTCCGCTGAAGTAAAGAGCATAAACAAAAAGGCTCTCACTCACGGTAACACGGATCTGTACATTCAGTACTTCTATAACCTGATAGCAATGGTAGCGCTCTACGGTTCTCTTTCGGGACTGCATATAGCAATAGCAAATCAGGCCAACCTCTCCCCTCTCGGAGCAAGAAAGAACATCTCCCCTACCCCGAAGCTTATCTCAATATCTGCGGCTCTGTGCGGCACCTTCATACTGGAGCTTATCTGCACGGCTATAGCTGTAACCTACACTCGCTTTGTTCTGAACGTTGATTACGGCGACAGACTGGGCTTTGTATATCTGGCTGCATTTATAGGCGGCTGTCTGGGTGTGTCACTCGGGTTTATGGTAGGGTCCTTCGGCAGAATGAGCCAGAATGCAAAGAGTGCTCTTTGCAGCGGTGTGTCGCTGGGGCTGTGCTTTTTCAGCGGACTTATGGACGGCGGTATGAAGGCAAAGGTTGCACAGGACGCTCCGTGGTTTAACTATGTGAATCCTGCGGCTCTTATCTCTGACAGCGTTTACTGCCTGAACGTTTACGAGGATATGTCACGCTACTGGGAGAAGATCATTTCCATGATCGTTATTACAGCAGTGTTCACCCTTGTGGGATTCATGCTGACAAGGAGGCGTAAGTATGCAAGTGTTTAAGCTGTTTCTGAAAATACTGAAAAAGCATCTGCTGCCTGCGATCCTGTTTACGGGTATCTTTACGCTGATATTAGCATCTATCTCGACAAGCAGCTCTCAGGAGGAAAGCTACAAGCCCTCGGAGCTTCGCCTTGCTGTATATGACGAGGACAATACAGAAGCCAGCAAGCTTGCTGTAAAGTATATCTCCAAGGGCAACGAGATATACAAAATCGACAACAATGATGACAAGCTGCTTGATGCTCTTTACTACACCACTATCCACTATGCGATAACAGTAAACGAGGGCTACTCCGAAAAGCTTGCAAGGGGCGAGACCGATGACCTCTTCACAGTGAGATACGTTCATGAGAACTTCTCAAACGCTCTTGCTGACTCAAAGCTCAATGAGTATACCAAGACTGTCAGTGCATACATCAAAACAGGACAGAGCATTGAGAAAGCTTCAAAGTCGGCTTCAAAGGCACTCTCGAAGCAAGTCAAGGTAAGCTATCAGCAGGACACAAAAACCTCTGATGAGATCATGGCTATGTTCTTCCAGTACCTGCCCTATGTGCTGTTCTCGGCTGTGCTGTCATCACTCGGTCCTGTGCTCATTATTATGAACAAGAAAGAGGTTAAGGACAGAACTCACTGCTCGGCTGTAAAGCCCTCTGCGGAGACCTTCGGAAAGGTGCTCGGAGCTGTAGTCTTTGTAGGAGCTGTCTGGGCGATATTCTTGATTGCAGGCACAGTAATTTCGGGCACAGGCTACAAGGGAAATGCCCTCTACGCTGTGGCAAACTCTGTTATCTACGCAGTTATATCGGCAGGAATATCAATACTGGTTTCATCGCTCGTAACAAATGACAATGTTCTGAACGTTATAGTGCAGATCTTCGGACTGGGTTCATCGTTCCTGTGCGGAGTGTTCGTTCCTCAGGAGTTTTTAGGCTCGGGCGTTCTGACTGCTGCGAAGATTCTTCCGGCATACTGGTATGTAAAGGCAAACAACAGCATTTTTGCACTTTCCGACAGCACCTTCGACAAGAGCGAGATACTTATGTGCTTCGGTATTGAGATAGGCTTTGCGGTGCTTATCTTTGCAGGAGCGTTTATCTCGGTAAGAATGTCACGCAAAAAGGCGTGATTTGTAAACTTTCTATTAAACGCTTGAAAAATGTAATCGGGTGTGCTAAAATAAATACGTTAATATCACGAAAACACTGTGACCAAGAGAGTAAGCTGACAAATCACTTCTCAGAGAGATGTACATTTTGCTGAAAGTACATTGCTGTGATGTCTGCCGAAGTTCACTTGTGAGTGGCACTGCCGAAGCAACAGTAAGCGGTGACGCAATGTCTGCGTTAAAGACAGGGGAATGATGGTTCCTTATTGGGTGGTACAGCAGAAGCGGATATCGGTTCTGTCCTGATAACAAGGACAGGACCGTTTTTTTATCTACTTATCTCAGCGGCAGCTATTGAAAAGCCAACGCAGAATAACGGCGTAAGATGGTGCAGGGTTTTCCCTGCGGGCAGAGCCGTTTTTTTATCTACTTATCTCAGCGGCCGCACTGTTTTTGTTTTTTTAGTTTTCTCTTAACCGAAATAAATGAAAGGAATGGTAAAAATGAAAGACGAACTCAGACACATCGAAGAGCGTGCCAAAGAAGAGCTCGGACAGATCGGCGATACCAAAGCCCTTGAGGAATTCCGTGTGAAGTTTCTCGGCAAAAAAGGTGAGATCACCGCTATCCTGAAGCAGATGGGCAAGCTCTCCGCAGAAGAGAGACCTGCTATGGGTCAGCTCGCTAACAAGATCAGAGCAAGCATTGAAACTGCTCTCAACCAGAAGAAGGAGGAGCTTAAATCGGCTCAGGAGGCCAAAAGGCTCAAGGACGAGACTATTGACGTTACCCTCCCGGGCAAAGCTTCCCGTGTGGGAAGACCTCACCCACTCAATGCTACACTTGAAGAGATCGAAGAGGTATTCCTCGGTATGGGCTTTAATATAGTTGACGGCCCCGAGGTTGAGACCGACCACTACTGCTTTGAGGCTCTCAATATGCCCAAGCACCACCCTGCAAGGGATACTCAGGACACCTTCTACATTAATGAGAATGTCCTGCTCAGAACGCAGACATCGAGCGTTCAGATAAGAGTTATGGAAAAGACCAAGCCCCCGATAAGAATTATCTCACCGGGCAGAGTTTACCGTTCCGATGCTGTTGACGCTACACACTCACCTCTGTTCCACCAGATAGAGGGTCTTGTAATAGACAAGGGCATCACTATGGCTGACCTGAAGGGTACGCTGGAGCTTCTTATGCAGAGAATTTACGGCGACGAGGCAAAGGTGCGTTTCCGTCCTCACCACTTCCCTTACACCGAGCCCTCGGCAGAGGTTGACCTTATGTGCTTTAACTGCCACGGCAAGGGCTGCTCAATGTGCAAGCAGGAGGGCTGGGTTGAGCTCCTGGGCTCCGGTATGGTACACCCGAAGGTGCTCGCTGACTGCGGCATTGACCCCGAGGTTTACAGCGGCTTTGCATTCGGTATCGGTCTTGAGCGTATCACTATGGGACGCTACAGCATCAACGATATGAGACTGCTGTACGAAAACGATATGAGATTTTTAGAGCAGTTCTGATCAGGAGGTAACAAGAATGGATCTTTCAATGAGATGGCTCGCAGACTATGTTGACTGCGATATGCCTATAAAGGATTTTGTTTCGGGCCTGACTATTTCGGGCTCAAAGGTCGAGTGCTACAACGTTGAGGGAGACTACCTCTCAAATGTGGTTGTAGGACAGGTAAAGGAGATAGAGCGTCACCCCGATTCCGACCATATGTGGATAACCCAGATAGATGTCGGCGAGGACGAGCTCGTTCAGATAGTAACGGGTGCTCAGAATGTGAAGAAGGGCGACTTCGTTCCTGTTGCAAAGCACAAGTCCACGGTTCTCCACGAGGGCAAGCCCGTGAAGATCACAAAGGGCAAGCTCAGAGGTGTGGCTTCAAACGGTATGCTCTGCTCGCTTGATGAGCTCGGACTGAGCATTCATGACTTCCCCTATGCTATTGAAGACGGTATATTTATCCTCGGCGATGACTGCGACAAAACTGTCGGCACTGACATCAAAAAGGCTATCGGCTTTGATGATACCTGCGTTGAGTTTGAAATAACCTCAAACCGCCCCGACTGTATGTCTGTTATCGGTCTTGCAAGAGAGACAGCAGCTACCTTCAACACCAAGCTTAATGTAAAGAAGCCCGAGTACAAGGGCATTGACGGAAAGATAAGCGATCTGCTCAGCGTTAAGATACACAACACCGACCTCTGCAAGAGATACATCGGTGCTATAGTTAAAAACGTAAAGATAGAGCCCTCTCCCCGCTGGATGAGAGAAAGGCTCAGAGCATCGGGCGTGCGCCCTATCAATAACCTTGTTGATATCACAAACTACGTTATGCTTGAATACGGCAGACCTATGCACGCATTCGACCTCAGATATGTTGAGGGCGGAGAGATCAATGTCAGAAATGCCGAAGCAGGCGAAAAGATAACCACTCTTGACGGTGTGGAAAGAGAGCTTTCTCCCGAAATGCTCGTTATCGCAGATGCTAAAAAGCCCGTAGCCGTTGCAGGTGTAATGGGCGGTGAGTACAGCGGTATTATGGAGGACACTACTACTGTAGTATTTGAGTCAGCCTGCTTTGACGGTGCTTCTGTCAGAACTACTGCGAAGAAGCTCGGTATGAGGACTGACGCTTCAGCAAGATATGAAAAGGGTCTTGACCCTCACGAGTGCTATGAAGCTCTTATGAGAGCCTGCCAGCTCGTTGAGGAGCTCGGTGCAGGTGAGGTGCTCAGGGAGTACATCGACGAGAATTACCAGAGTGAAGAGCCTGCAAGCGTTGAGTTCTCCGCTGAGTGGATAAACAAGTTCCTCGGCACCGATATACCCGAGGCCGAGATGATAGAGTACCTTGAAAGACTTGAATTCAAGGTTGAAAACGGAAGAGTTTACGCTCCGTGGTTCAGAATTGACATCGGTGTCAAGGCTGATATAGCAGAGGAAGTCGCAAGACTTTACGGCTACAACAGGATACCCGATACTATTATCCGCGGTGTTGCCGAGGCTAAGCTCTCGCCTAAGCAGAAGTTTGAAAGACAGCTGAAAAGAGCTATGATCTCAATGGGTATGAATGAGATAAGCACATTCTCGTTCATTTCGCCTAAGTACCTTGACAAGATAAACCTCCCCGAGGACAGCAAGCTGAGAAACACAGTAACTATCTCCAATCCTCTCGGCGAGGACACAAGCATAATGAGAACAACTATCCTGCCCTCGCTTATGGAAGTGCTTTCGAGAAACAACAGCTACCGCAACCCCGAGTGCTATGCATTTGAGCTTGGAAACGAGTATCTGCCTGTAGAGGGCGAGGTTCTCCCAGAAGAGCCTGCAAGACTGGTATTCGGCTTCTATGACACAGAAACAAAGGCTGACTTCTATGACCTCAAGGGTATTGCCGAGGGTCTGCTTGAAAAGGCAGGAGCTGAGAATGTTGAGTTCGAGAGACCGACAGAGAACTGTGAGTTTGCAGAGAAGGCTTCGTTCCACCCCGGAAGATCGGCAGTTATCCTAGTTGACGGCAAGCAGATAGGCATTATCGGTGAGCTTCACCCGAAGGTACTGGAAAACTACGGCATCTCGGCAAGAGCTTATGCAGGAAAAATAAATGTTCCCGAGCTTATGGAGCTCTGCACAGAAACAAAGACCTATAAGCCTCTGCCTAAGTTCCCGGCTTCCCTGAGAGACATTTCGGTAGTTGTAAATGATGATGTGCCTGTGGCTGAGCTTGAAAAGGCTATCAGAAAGGCTGTAGGCTCTATCCTTGAGAAGGTAACACTGTTTGACGTTTACAAGGGCGAGCAGATAGACGCAGGAAAGAAGTCGGTATCGTTCTCTATCTCAATGCGTTCACATGACGGAACCCTTACCGATGAGCAGGCTGACAAGGCAATGGCTAAGGTAGTAGATGCTTTGTCGAAGCTTGGCGCTGAACTCAGATCTTAAAATACGTTTTTCTGTTACAAAAAATGTACTTGAAAATTGTGTAAAACGTACAAATTTCAGTTCAGCCCTTGTTATTTTCATCAAGATAGGTTATACTATATTATGTAGCGTATTATTATGCTAAAGAGACAGGAAACAGTCACAGCAATCAGACCTGCTACAAACTGTAACAAATGAAAAGGAGCTGATCTTATGTACGAACAGACGATGGAATTTTCGGTTCAGAGAGACAAGGAAACAGAGCTGAAAAAGAACCTGACGGTCATCTATGATGCTCTGAAAGAAAAAGGCTATAACCCTATCAATCAGATAGTGGGATATATCCTGTCCGAAGACCCGACATACATAACGACCTACAACAATGCAAGAAGCCTTATCCGCCATATTGACAGAGATGAGCTTTTGCAGGCGTTAGTTCGGTCATATCTTGAAGCCTGAGTTGTCTCAGCGGCGGCTATTGAAAAGCTCACACAAAATTATGACGTGAGTCAGCCGTGCGGCGAGCACAGGTCTTATCTTGAAGCCTGAACTGTCTTAGCGGCGGCTATTGAAAAACTCACACAAAACTACAGCGTGAGTTAGCTGTGCGGCGAGCACAGGTCTTATCTTGAAGCGTAAGCTGTCACAAAAGTGATAAAGAGAGTGGAACATATTCCCACTCTCTTTTTTGTTTTATTATCGGCTTTCGGGGATAAACTATCCTCAGAAACGGAGGTAATAAAATGAAGAAAAGTATAGTTGCTCTCGGGCTTGCGGCGGCACTTACGGGCTGCTCGGCTTCGGCTCGGACGGAGATGCAGTCTCAGCCTGCTGTAGAGGAGCTCAGAGCTGAAATAAAGGGTCTTGACAGCCTCTCACATGAGAAGATAGGCTACGGACAGGGTGTTGAGGTCGATGAGTATAACGTACCCGTAGGCGCTCTGAACGCTCAGAATGAGTACGGCTCACAAGGGCTTATAGCTATGAATAAGGACGACAGAATAAGCCTGACCTTCGATCAGGGCTATGAGAACGGCTACACAGCAAAGATACTCGACACACTTAAAGAAAAGGGTGTAAAGGCAACATTCTTTGTTGTTCAGGACTACGCAGAGCGCAATCCCGAGCTTGTTCGGCGTATGATAGATGAAGGACACACTGTCGGCAATCACTCTGTTCACCACCTATCCATGCCCGAGCTTGACTATGATAAGTGCCGTGAGGAAATAATGGGCTTTCACAATTATATGCTTGAACACTTCAACTATGAAATGAACCTGTTCAGACCGCCGATGGGCGAATTTTCAGAGTATTCCCTCGCAGTTGCAAAGGAGTGCGGATATGATACAGTGCTCTGGAGCTTTGCCTATGCTGACTGGGACACAAACGCTCAGCCCGACCCCGATACCGCCCTTGATAAGATAGTATCCTCTGCACATAAGGGCGCAGTATACCTTTTGCACAGCGTATCCGAGACCAACGCAGAAATCCTCGGACAGGTCATCGACGGCATACGGGCAAATGGCTTTGAATTTAACGAGCTGTAAAAAAAAGAACTGCCGTCCCGATTGGGACGACAGTCTTTTTGCAATTATTTAAGGTATTATACATGTAAGCTTTATTCAGTAACAGCGTATGTTTCCGTAACTGTCTCAGACCATGCGGGAGATTTCTCTGTCTCGATAAGCTTATATCCTTCGCCGTTATCAAACCAGAGCTTCTCAGCCTCAACAGCTCTTGCTATCTTTCCGACGTAGAGCGTTTCGTCTTTCTTCTGATCATATACGCAAAAAACATAACAGTCAGCATTTTCTACCTTCTCCTCTCCGACATATCCGTAAAGCCTCTTGAAGCCCTTATCTATAGGACAGACATTCTTCAGCTCTTCAACTCCGAAATTGAACGCTTCAACAGCCTCGTTCGGAATCTTTACGAACTCAGTCTTATCGGGGAGCTCGGTAATAACGTTTTTCTCAACTACAGGCTCTGCCGCATCAGCAGCGACTACAGCCTTGTCAGCAGCCTTTTTGACATTCTTTGCGGAACAGCCCCCAAGACAGACAACAGACATTACTGCCGCAGCTACAATTATTGCAGCCTTCATTTTTACTCTCCTCTTTTCAAAATATAACCTTCATGATAAAAACACATTAACTTCCCTTACCAAATTGCATTATATCACTCTTTTTCACCCCTGTAAAGGGTTTGTACCGTTTCGCAATAAAAAATCCCGATTATGACGAAACATCACAATCGGGTTCTTAAAATTTTTATACGTTTTACACAACAAACGGTTACATTTTTGTAACAGAATTACCAAAGATTAGTCGTAGTCAACCACGTCTATCCACTTCATAAGAAGCTCTTTTTCATTCTCGATGCCCTTATCAAGCTGCGCTGCCGCAACTATCGGAAGCCATGCCTGTACATAGTGCTTTGATGTTCCCGTCTTCATGCAGTATTTCTCAAGATATGCCTCTGCAATATCGGGCATATTCAGACACAGCAGCAGATAAGTCCTTGCAACATCGGCAGAAGCATTTCCCTGCCTTGCAGAGCCCCAGTCAATAACATAAGTGCCCTCGTCATTAATGATAACGTTCTTCGGCTCAAAATTGCCGTGGCAAAGCTTTATGTGCTTCGGCATTGAATCAAGCCTCATAAGAAGTTCATATTTTTTTATCTCATCAATTGCGCCAAGCCCCTTTATCTGCCTTGTCATCTTATCCTTGAGCTTTGAAAGCAGCGGCATATACTGCGCATGGATCTCAGTCTGTATCTCAATAAAACGGTCAAGATAAAACTCCCTCTTGTCAGGGTTTTCGTCCATAAGCTGCTGCATGGTCTTGCCCTCGATCCAGTCCATTGTCATTGACCAGTTACCCTCAATTACGGAAACCTCTCTGACCACAGGCATTTTTATAAACGAGTTCACAAGAGTAGTCTCGCACCTTGCATGGGTGAGTGCAGCATACAGACACTTCTCTTTATACTGAGCTCCCTTATATATTCTGACAGCCTTGTCTCCGTCCTGATAAATATCATAGATCTCGCTTGAAGCTATAAATCTTTTGTCTCCCATTTGTCTGCCTCCTGATAACAAAATTTCACAGAAACTATACTAAGCTCTGCACTTATGTTTATTATAACCACACTTCGCTTGTTTGTCAAGCATTTTTTCGTTAAAATCACAAATGTTAAACTTACATATAAATATATTTTACACTTTTTTAATACACTAAGTTTCAGACACCTTATTTACAAAGCTTTTAAGCCGTGTTATAATAAAAAGAGACCTTTATATATTGTGCATAAGAAAGGTCTTAAATCAAGCTGCAAAATGGTAAGATAAAAGATTGACAAAAAAATAACAATTTGGTATAATATTATTGAAGTAAGAATATCAAAGCCTTTAAGGCAAAAATTTCGGGAGGGATCGCTATGGTCAATTATGTGGATTCTGTAGAGACTCTGGAGAAGAAAATAGCTGAGGTAAGAGAGGCACAGGAAAAGTTCTCTCACTACACTCAGGAACAGGTCGATAAGATCTTTCAGGCAGCTGCGATAGCTGCAAACAAGGCAAGGATACCCCTTGCTAAAATGGCTGTCGAGGAGACAGGCATGGGCATAGTTGAGGACAAGGTCATCAAGAACAACTATGCTGCCGAGCACATCTACAACAAATACAAAAACGAAATCACCTGCGGTGTTTTTGAAGAGAACTCCGCATTCGGTACAACAAGGCTTTATGAGCCTGTCGGTGTTATCGGAGCAGTTATCCCTACCACTAATCCAACTTCAACTGCGATATTCAAAACGCTTATCTGCTTAAAGACAAGAAACGGCATTATCATCTCCCCTCACCCAAGGGCTAAGAACTCCACTATCGAGGCTGCAAGGATAGTTTACGAGGCAGCTGTAGAGGCAGGAGCTCCCGAGGGTATCATAGGCTGGATAGATGTGCCGAGCCTTGACATGACGAACCTCGTTATGAAGGAAACGGATCTTATACTTGCGACCGGCGGCCCGGGAATGGTAAAGGCTGCATATTCATCGGGAACACCTGCCCTCGGAGTTGGTGCAGGAAACGCTTCAGCAATCATAGATCCTTCCGCTGACATAACCTGTGCAGTAAGCTCGATAATGCACTCAAAGACCTTCGACAACGGCATGATCTGCGCTACGGAGCAGACAGTCATCGTTGACAAGAGTATTTACTCGGCTGTTAAGAAGGAGTTCAAGGCAAGGGGAGCATACTTCCTCAATGATGAAGAGGCTGACAAGATAAGAGAGACTATGCTTATAAACGGCTCGGTAAATGCGAAGATCGTCGGCAAAAGACCATTTGAGATAGCTAAGCTTGCAGGCTTTGAGGTAGACGAGAACGTAAAAGTTCTTATCGGTGAGGCTACAAGGACCGACCGTGACGAAGCATTCGGTCATGAGAAGCTCACTACTATCCTCGGTATGTACAAGGCAAAGGACTTTGACAATGCGCTCGATATAGCAGATGCTCTGCTTCACAATAACGGCGGACTCGGACATACATCAGTTCTCTGGATAGACAACGTGAACGAACGTGAGAAGCTTATGAAGTTTGCAGAGAGAATGAAGACCTGCCGTCTGATAATCAACACACCGTCATCGCTTGGCGGTATCGGAGATCTTTACAACTTCGACTTTGCTCCGTCACTTACACTTGGCTGCGGCTCGTGGGGCGGCAACTCAGTTTCCGAGAACGTTGGCATAAAGCACCTGCTTAACATCAAAACAGTAGTCGAGAGGAGAGAAAATATGCTTTGGTTCAGATCCCCCGAGAAGGTTTATTTCAAGAAGGGCTGTCTGCCTGTTGCACTTGATGAACTGAAAAACGTTATGGGCAAAAAGAGAGCCTTCATCGTTACCGACAGCTTCCTCTACAAGAATGGCTATACAAAGTGCATAACCGATAAGCTCGATCAGCTCGGCATTACTCACGAGACATTCTTTAACGTGGCTCCCGACCCGACTCTGAGCTGTGCGCTTGAAGGTACAAAGGCTATGACCGCTTTCGAGCCCGATGTAATAATTGCTCTCGGCGGCGGCTCGGCTATGGACGCTGCAAAGATCATGTGGGTACTTTATGAGCACCCCGATGCTGACTTTATGGATATGGCGATGCGCTTCATAGATATAAGAAAGAGAGTTTATACCTTCCCGAAAATGGGTATTAAGGCTAAATTTGTAGCTATACCTACCTCATCGGGTACCGGCTCGGAGGTAACGCCCTTTGCTGTCATCACCGATGATAAGACGGGACACAAGTATCCTCTTGCCGACTATGAGCTCATGCCTAATATGGCTATCGTTGACACCGATCTAATGATGTCTGCACCTAAGGGACTTACCTGCGCATCGGGACTTGATGCTATGGTACACGCTCTTGAGGCTTACGCATCTGTTATGGCTACAGACTTCACTGACGGTCTTGCACTGAGAGCATTAAAGCTTACCTTTGACAATCTGCTGGAGTGCGTTGAGAACGGACAGACTGCCGTTAAGGCAAGAGAGAATATGGCTCATGCAGCAACTATGGCAGGTATGGCATTTGCAAATGCTTTCCTCGGTATAGGACATTCGCTTGCGCATAAGCTGGGCGCTTATCATCATCTGCCTCACGGTATCTGCTGTGCCCTTGTTATTGAGAACGTTATGCGCTTCAATGCTAACCCTGTTCCGAGAAAGATGGGTACATTCTCGCAGTACGATCACCCTCACACATTAGAGCGTTATGTTGAGGTTGCAAATTCACTCGGTATCTTCGGAAAGAACGATAAGGACACCTTTGAGCAGCTCTTAAAGAAAATAGCTAAGCTTAAAGAGGACACAGGCTGCAAGAGAACTATAGCTGACTACGGTATCAGCGAGGAGGACTTCCTGTCGACCCTCGACCAGATGTCAGAGGACGCCTTTGACGACCAGTGTACAGGAGCAAACCCACGCTATCCGCTGATTTCGGAGCTCAGGGATATTTACCTTGCGTGCTACTATGGCACAGAGTATAAGGGATAAAAAGACTAAAATGCCTCGCTGTAAAAAGCGAGGCATTTTTTATTTCAGATATTTCTTCTGTGCTATCACCACATAAATTATAGTATATGCCGCACATAGCACGAATACGATTATAAGCGTTGTCCTGAACACTCCCGAGCTGAAATAGCTCTTTGCTATCTTCACCTTTTCCTTTACTCCCGAGCGTTCCACTTTTGTTGTGGACACAAGATCGACAGTTGCTATCTTCTTGCCCTTGTAGAACAGTTCAAGCTTTCCGAGCACATCTCCGACCTCTACAGGTGCTATGATATTATCGTAAACTGTAATCTTTTTCTCAATGTCCTTCATCTTGACGTAGTACGGCCACAGCCTTGTGAAGCCCTCCGCAGGCTTCAGGTTTGCATAGTCCTTGTCGCTTCCGTAGGAGACCTTAGCTTCGGTTATCTCACTGTTCTTGTCGATAAAGTCAGTTGCCACAAGGCTTTGGAAAGCCCAGTCATAAAGGTGAATATGGTCAAGCATATTGTAGTAGACCTCATCATCTGCGTATAGCGATTCGGGCTCATCTATGCCCTTCTGCTCGTCCTCGGCAAGCTTCTCCATAGGAGCTCCCATAGTAACTATCAGATATCTCAGACCCTCGTCCTCACAGTATGAGGCAAGGCAGCGGCCTGCAGCGTCAAGAGTTCCCGTCTTGATACCCTTGACCGTATCATAGTAGTAATCATAGTACGGCGAGATAAGCAGGTTAGTATTGTAAATGTCGGTGCCCTCGGGGTGAAATTCCGTTGCTCCTAAAGTGTACTCTGTCATAGCAACTATCTCGCAGAACAGCGGATATTTTTCTATCGCATATTGGCAAAGCATTGCAATATCACGGCAGCTCGAATAGTTCTGGCTTGTAATGTAGCCGTGAGCATTAGAGAAGTGCGTGTGCTCCATTTTAAGCTCCGCTGCCTTATCATTCATCATCTGAGCAAATTCCGCAAGCGAATCAGCAAGGTTCAGTGCAATGATATTTGCAGCCTCGCAGGAGGACGGCAGCATAAGTGCCGCCAGCAGATCATAGGCTGTGACCTCCTCGCCCGGCTGTATATCAGCGGTAGAGGCTCCCGTTCCGTAGAGCTCATCAAAGGCTTCTGTGCCTGCGCTGTATTTTTCAGCCTTCATAGCCTCGGCATCACCGTCGAAGTGCTCAAGCAAAAGCACAGCAGTCATTATCTTTGTAAGCGATGCAGGCGATCTCTCCTCATCTGCATTTATCTGAACCAACGCCTCGCCCGTATCCATATCCATCATAAAGACAGCCTCGGAGTAGAGTCTCATATCATCGAGCTTTCCGTCTCCGTCTTCATCTTTCTTCGGAGTAAATTCAAACGCCTGAACAGGTATACATGGCAGCATTATAACAGCCGCCAGCAAACCGCAGACGATTCTTCTGAGTTTTTTCAAATCTATTCTATCCTTCCGGGTATTTTTCTGTAAAGCTTGCTTCTTCCCTTTTTGCCTGAGCATTCGACCAGACCGAGGTAGCACAGCACATTAAGCTCCGACCTTGCAAGCTCGGTACTTATCCTGCATATCCTTCCGTAATCCTTTGAGGTAAACTCGGCAGGCAAGCCCTCCGGTATCAGCCTTGCGTAATCCTCTGGTCTTTCAAACCAGACCTCATCTATAAGGGCTATCGGCACCCTGTCACAGCGTGAAGAGCCCCTCTTCCTGTTCTTCGACCAACCGTTCAGATAGCGGATATCCTCGGCCTCGATAAGGCAGACACAAAGCTTAAAGCGTGGATTGTCAAGTGCGTACTTAATATCCGGGAGCTCAGCAAAAATATCATGGAGACTTGTTCTCCTCAGTGACTTGTGCCGTTCGGACAGCTCCCCTGTCTCAGGGTCGAGCCAGCGGACGTACTTCACAGGACAAAGAGGGTAAACCACCGTCACATCTGCGTATTCAAGAAATGCTTCAAGCTTTTTAACAAGGCGGAAAAACTGCCTTGTCTGTATCTCGATAATGCCGTTCTCTCCGCAGATATCGGCAACAAAGCTCCCGACCCTGATCTCCTGACTGTCAGAGTCGGGCTCAAAATAGGTTTTCAGTACAGCGTGCAGAGTT
Organism: Ruminococcus sp. UBA4385; assembly: GCA_002391065.1. Next base: position 21,988 of record DGRP01000033.1, read on the forward strand.
TTCTCTCCGAGCGTTCCTATGCCGTTTCGGGCTCTCTCGGCACCGACTATCTGCCCGCAGACCTCTGCAAATCTTAGCTTGTCCAAGTCAGTTCCGTTTATTCTTACGATACGCTGTCGGCAGTCAGCTTATCCCACTTGTCAAAATAAGTGACTTCCATTTTCTCAATATACTCATTATATACCTTCTCGATATTCGGATAATCGTAGGATTCAATCATGCTTTCGATGTTGTTCTCAACGTATTCCATATCTATGGGCAGACGCTTGATGATAAAGTATCCGTAGGTCTCATCAACTGTCAGCTCCGAGGAAACCTCGTTTTCGCCGAGTGCAAATGCCGCCTCGACAAGTGAGGTAGGATAGCCTGTTGAATCCTTCGGGATATAGTAGCCGTTTGTAGCGTCCTCAAGACCTACATCATAGCCCTCCTTTTCAACAAGCTTGCTGAAGTCATCAGTCTCCTGAGCCTCTTTAAGAAGGCTCTCTGCAAGCTCCTTAGCCTTATCCTTAGCGTCCTGCTGAGCATCTTCATCAAGCTGATAATAAGCCATCTGCTTAGCATAAACCTTCTCTGACAGCGACATAGTATCATAAGTTTCGGCAGTGCTGTCATCAAGCTCAGCCTGAGAATAATACGGTATCATAATATGTATCTCACGGCAGTACTGCTCGGGGTCCTGAACGATCTCCTTGAAATCAGCCTGAGATGTAGCATACTTGCCCTCATTGGCAAAGAGAGTATCATGCACCTTCTGATAAAGTGAGGCATTTTTAAGCATTGTCTCAAACAGCTCGGGAGTGAGATAGCTCTTTTTCAGCTCATCCTGAAAAGCCTCATCGGTATCATAATTTGCCTTTGCGGCATCTATCTGCTCCTGAACGGATTTAAGGTCGTCGTCATCAAGAGCTATATCATTTTCCTCAGCAAGCTTCTTTGCGACCATTTCCTGCTTGAGCGATGTAACAACATCTTCAAGGAAGAGCTCAAAGCCGCCGTCAGTTTCCTTGATAGTATCAAGCGTAGCACCGTAGGAGCTCTGGTAACGGTTGAGAGTGTAGTAATAATAATACCTGAACATATCAAAATCCACATCGTAGCCGTCAATAGTGCAGACCACAAGATTTGAAATGTCCTGCTCCTCACCGTCAATCACGAGGGCAGGGTCAGCAACTTTTTCCTCTGTGCCGTCGCCTTCAAGCAGTTCGGCTCCGGGAGTCATTACCTCTGATGAAGCGGAAGAATCCGCCTCTGAAGAAGATGATGAGCTCTTCGATCCTGACGAGGAGCTGTCTGCCTTCTTTCCGCAGGCTGTCAGAGCGCATACGCACATTGTCAGCGCAAGCGCTGCAGCTAAATATTTTTTTATCATTTTCTTTCCTCTTTTCTGAAATTATAACCTCTGAATAAGAGCAGTCTATATTATAAACCGCCAATGTGACAGTGCTGTGATATCAGCACTTATCTTTTTTAATAAGTATTCTCATAGCGTTCACTGCGCAGGCAATACCTCGGCTTACGTCTTCATTCACGTTGTCCTCAAGCCCGTCCTTGGAGCGCTCAACATTCCAGATAGCGCCTATCACTCCGCCTGCACGCACGTGCCTTGCCTCGGCAACCGAGAATATAGCCGCACACTCCATTTCAGATGTCAGGCAGCCGCTTCTGAGATAGGTTTCCCAGTTCTCATTGAGCATACGGCTCACAGGCATCTGATCGGGCTCAACCTCTCCGTAGAAGCTGTCCTTGCAGTGTACAACTCCGACATGGTATCTGTGACCGTTCTTGTCCTCCGAAAGCGCCTTTGCCGCCTCAGCGAGAGCACAGGTAACATCAAAGTCAGCGACAGCGGGATACTCTATCGGAAGATACTCACGGCTTGTGCCCTCAGACCTTACAGCCGCCTGAGCTATGCACAGATCTCCGCCGTAAACCTTGAGGTCAATTCCGCCGCTTGTTCCCACACGGATAAAGGTATCGGCTCCGCACTTGATAAGCTCCTCCACAGCTATCGCCGCAGAGGGGCCTCCGATGCCTGTTGAGCAGGCAGTTATCTTTTCGCCGTCAAGAGTTCCCGTCCAGACATTGAACTCACGGTTGTGTGCTACCTGACGGGCATTCTCAAAATGCTCAGCAATCACGGGAATACGCCCGGGGTCGCCTGCTAATATAACGTAACGGCCGACCTCCTCGGGCAAAGTTCTTATATGGAACTGCCGTTCTGTATCCATTATGCTTTTAGCCATTGTATATCACCTTCCGGTCTCAGAAATTTGATCCGTTCCAGCCCCAGTCGTCTGTCGGGAAATACGCTACATAGATCCTGTCGGCAGGGATATTAAGGTCAGAATTGAGTATGTCTGTTATCCTGCCCGTAAGATTTGAAAGATTGCCTGAAGAAGCACCGCCGTACAGGCTTACAGTTACCATAGCGGCAGGAGCGTCATCACCCTTAAACCAGAGTTTAGCACCGTCCTCGATACCTACCATAAGCCAGCCCTCGGACTTTCCGGGGATAGCTGTGATAGCCTGTCCGAGCTGAGCCTTTACCGACTCTGCGGTATCATCTGCGATCTGCTGATTGGTTTTAACGTTAATGTATGGCATAATTATTCCTCCTGTTATTTTTCTATTTTCATGCTGATATCAAATGCCTTTACAGAATGAGTTATAGCCCCTACCGAGATTATATCCACACCTGTCTGAGCAATAGCCCTTACCGTCTGCTCGGAAACATTTCCCGAGGCTTCAAGCTTTGCTCTGCCGTCAGCTATCTTCACAGCCTCTGCCATGAGCTCACAGCTCATATTGTCAAGCATTATTATCTCGACACCTGTATCGAGCGCTTCTTTCAGCTCATCAAGTGTTCCGACCTCGACCTCGATCTTTACTGTGTGACCGAGCTTCTCCCTCAGTGCCTTAACAGCATTGGTAATGCTTCCGTAAGCGTCAAGGTGAGTGTCCTTGAGCATTACACAGTCTGAAAGGTTATAGCGGTGGTTTCTTCCGCCGCCAACTGTGACTGCATATTTCTGTATAGCCCTGAGCCCCGGGAGTGTCTTTCTGGTATCGGCGATAGATGCCTTGGTGCCCTCGGTAAGCTGTACAAGCTTGTTTGTCGCCGTAGCTATACCCGACATATGCTGAACAAGGTTCAGGGCAGTTCTCTCGCCTTTAAGGAGCACTCTTGTCTTTCCTGTGATACGGGCTATAATGTCGCCTTTTCTGACACGCTCGCCGTCATGGATAAGTATCTCAAACTTAGTTTCGGGGTCAATAAGAGTAAACACCCTCATAGCTATATCTATACCGCAGAGCACGCCCTCGTCCTTAGAAACGTACTTAGCAGTGCTGACCGCATTCTCATCAACGAGTAGGTCGGTAGTGACATCAATGTAATTTATGTCCTCATTAAGGGCGGTCTTTATAATATCGTCGATCTGGAACTGCATAAACATTCTGCGCACCTCCTCAGAAGCCTGCTTCGTAGTCGATATCAAGCTCAACGTTTCCGAATGCGATGTCACAGGCCTCGGACAGAACTATATACGCTACTGTCGCAAGATTTCTTGCTTCGATATAGTCACGGTCAAGCCTGAAGCTGTATCTGTTCAGGAAATCCATTATTTCCTCGCAAAGCTTCAGCCCGTCCTTGAGCTCGCTCACCTCAGGCATTACAAAGTATGCCTTCTGCATGACCCTTCTTATATCGGTGCGTATGCCCTTCGGTATGGGAGGAGCATCTCTGTCCACCTTGAACTCATAGGAGACAAGCTCCCTTTTCTCTTCTTTGGAAAGCTTCTCTGCAATGTCCTTTGCTGCCCTCTTTGAGAACACAAGAGCCTCCAGCAGAGAGTTGCTTGCAAGTCTGTTATTTCCGTGAACACCCGTATGTGAGCACTCACCGCAGGCATAAAGCCCCTCGACACCTGTTCTTGCCCACTCGTCAACGTCGATACCGCCCATAAGGTAGTGCTGACACGGATAGATAGGCACAGGCTCCTTTGTAAGGTCATAGCCGTATTTAAGAAGGTTCTCATAGATCATCGGGAAGCGCTCTTTTATAAATTCGGGGTCTTTATGGCTGATATCAAGCCAGAACTCGTCCGAGCCTGTTCTCTTCGATTCAAAGATAATGGAGTGCGATACAACATCTCTCGGAGCAAGCTCCAGTCTCTTGTCGTACCTGTCCATAAAGCGCTCCTTATAGCAGTTTTTAAGGTATGCACCCTCTCCCCTTACCGCCTCGGAGATAAGGAAGCACTCACGGGTGCTTCTGTTGTTGAAGGCAGTCGGGTGAAACTGTATATAGCTAAGATGCTTTATCGGCGCACCAAGCTTATATGCCATAGCGATTCCGTCACCTGTGGCAATAGCGGAGTTGGTTGTAAACTCATAAACTCTGCCGATACCGCCTGTAGCAAAAATAAGCTTTCTCGAATTGAAGGTCACATAGTCCTCGTCTTTGAGCACAAGGAGAGAAAAGCCTGTCCCGGTCTTTACGGTCTCGCAGACAAGAGCGTTTTCAAGTATCGTAACATTAGGAAGCGTCTGAGCGTAAGCGAGAAGCTTTGTCTCGATCTCAAAGCCCGTAGCGTCCTTATGGTGGAAGATACGCCTCATACCGTGACCGCCCTCGAGAGTACGGTGATAGTCGCCGTCCTCCTTCTTGTCAAATTCAACGCCCATCTTAATGATAGAGTCGATAGCATCGGCAGCCTCATTCACGAGGATATCGGTAGTCACAGGGTCATTCTCAAAGCCGCCTGCCACGAAGGTATCGTGCTTGTGCAGCTCGGGAGAGTCCTTCGGGCTCTTGTAAACGCCTGCTATGCCGCCCTGCGCAAGAGCAGAATTGCAAAGTGTGAGCTCTTTCTTAGCAAGCACCAGAACAGACAGCTCCGACGGCAGATTTATCGCTCCGTAAAGCCCTGCAGCACCGCAGCCTGCTATAATTACATCAAAGTTAGTTTTCATAGTATTACGTCCTTTTATAGATATAGTATACCAAGTCTATTATAGCACATCTTGCCGAATAATGCAAGCCCTGAGACACAAAACCTCCGAGCAGATATTTTTACCAAATTATCACTTTACAAAAGTAAATTTTTATGCTATAATACTAAAAAGTATTTTAACCCCCCGAAACAGTCTGCAATTGATGAAAGGAGAACCGATATGATAGACCTTACAAAAATGCCGAAGCTGGGCTTTGGCCTGATGAGACTGCCCGAAAAGGACGGCGCTATTGATCTTGATACTGTCTGTCGAATGGTAGATAATTATATGAAGGCAGGGCTCAACTACTTTGATACGGCTTATGTTTACCACGGAGGTAAGTCCGAGTGTGCTGCTAAGGAGGCTGTGGTTCTTCGCTATCCGAGAGACAGCTTCTATCTGGCGACTAAGCTGCCTGCATGGAGCTTAAAGACCGAGGACGACCGTGACCGCATTTTCTATGAGCAATGCGAGCGTGCAGGAGTTGACTACTTTGACTTTTATCTTCTGCACTCTGTTGAGGACGGCTACAACTATGAAACCTACGAAAGGCTCAACTGCTTTGAATGGGGAGTTCAGAAAAAGGCTGAGGGAAAGATAAAGCATTTCGGCTTTTCATTCCACGGAACGCCTGCTCTGCTTCGGCAGATACTTGATAAGCACCCCGAGGTAGAATTCGTGCAGATACAGCTTAACTATACCGACTGGGACAACCCTATAATCTGCTCGGGCGAGCTGCATGAGATACTCAGCAGCCGTAATATCCCAATGATAATAATGGAGCCTGTAAAGGGCGGAACGCTGGCATCACCGCCGCCCGAGGTAAAGGAGCTTTTTGAATCTGTAAGGCCGAATGCATCGGCTGCTTCGTGGGCGCTGAGGTTCGTAGGCTCTCAGAAGGGCGTTATGACTATCCTTTCGGGAATGTCAACCGAGGAGCAGATGCAGGATAACATTAACACCTTCACAAATTTTGAGCCGCTTACAGAGGAGGAAAGCGAAACTGTTCAGAAGGCAAAGAAAATAATGCAGGACAAGCCCACTATAGGCTGTACCTCGTGCCGTTACTGTACTGACGGCTGCCCTCAGGGAATAAAGATACCCGATATTTTCAGTCTGCTGAACACTAAGAGAGTTTTCAACGAGGACTGGCGTGTAAAGTCGATATACAATAATTCCGTAGCAGCAGAAGCAAAGGCTTCGGATTGTATAGGCTGCGGTCAGTGCGAGGGTGTCTGTCCTCAGCACCTGCCGATAATTAATCTTCTTAAAGAAGCTGTAAAAGAACTGGAGGAATAACTATGGCTTGCTTTTTAGTACCTGCTGCCGAGGCAGTTGTAACAACGATAGTAACTAAGGTCGTTAAGAAAAATGAACACAAGGTCGAGGCGGCTGTCTCTTCTGACGAGATACATACAGAAGCTCCAAAGATCAAGCTCTCGGAAAAGCTTTCATGGCTTAATAAAATGCTGTGGGGCGGAGTTGCACTTCTGCTGCTTGAGCATATCTGGCACGGCGAGGTAGTTCCGTGGTTCCCGTTCCTGACGGCAATGAATGACCCCGAGGAAACCTCACAGATGCTGCATGAGATGTTCACGGTCGGGGTAGGAATGGCGGTGCTTGTTACTGCTGTGTGGGTCGGAATGTGCATGGTATCAAATGCTATACTCAAGCGCAGACCCGAGCCCGAGAAAACGGAGGAATACGCATCATGACACTGCTTATAACTGTATTTGCAGCGGTGATAAGCACTGCTGTATGGTATATGACATCGCCGAATAAAATGCGTCTGGGAACGCTCTGCCTTATTTACTGGGGTGCATCGCTTATGTGGACAGTTGATGCTGTTACCGAGTTTATAGAAGACGGCTCTGAATATTTCACACCGAAGGCAGCCGATATGCTTAATGATGCGTTTCTGGGGCTGACGGTTGTGGCTCTGGGGCTTGTGATATGGACAGTGACAGTCCTTGTGAATGACCCCAAGGGTGTAGTCCGAAATGCACTGACAAAAAAGGCAAAGTAGTATGAACACAGAAGCCAAGCAGATTCTCGAAGCTGTCCGTGACGGCAGCATAAGCGTTGACGAGGCACTGCTGAAGCTGAAAACACAGCCGTTTGATGACCTCGGCTTTGCAAAGCCCGACCACCACCGTGCCCTCAGACAGGGTGCGGCTGAGGTCATTTACGGAGCAGGCAAAACCCCCGGGCAGATAGCAGGGATAGTCCGTTCCATGCAGGAGCACGGTCAGGAGCGTGTGCTTATAACCCGCCTTTCAGAGAAAGCCGCTGCACAGCTTGAAGATCTTATCAGCATAAAATACGACACTGTTTCAGGGCTGGCATACACAGGCGAAAAGCCCTCTCCCGACGGCATTGGCAGAATTGTTGTCGCAACAGGCGGAACAAGCGACATTCCCGTTGCCGAGGAAGCTGCACAGACTGCGGAATTTTTCGGCAATGAGGTAATAAGGCTCTATGATGTCGGAGTTGCAGGCATTCACAGGCTGCTCTCCCACAAGGAGGAGATAATGTCCGCATCGGTGATAATAGCTATCGCAGGCATGGAGGGCGCCCTTGCAAGTGTGATCGGCGGCCTTGCCGACTGCCCTGTTATTGCTGTGCCTACAAGTGTAGGCTACGGAGCTTCTTTCGGAGGGCTCTCGGCACTGCTATCAATGCTTAATTCCTGTGCAAGCGGAGTATGCACTGTGAACATCGACAACGGCTTCGGGGCAGGCTGCCTCGCAGGAATGATTAACCACATGGAGGCAAAAACATGAAAACCCTATACCTTGACCTATCTATGGGCGCTGCAGGAGATATGCTCACCGCAGCGCTCCTTGAGCTTTTACCCGACAAGAAAGCTTTTACCGAAAAGCTTAATTCTCTCGGTATACCGAAAGTGCGTTTCACTGCCGAGACCTCGGTAAAATGCGGAATTACAGGCACTTATATGAGCGTGACTGTTGACGGAGAAGAAGAGCACGAGCACCATCATCACCACCATGAGCACAGCCATGACCATCATCACGAGCACGAACACCACCACGAGCATGAGCATCATCATACAAGCCTTCATGACATTGAGCATATAGTGTCTCATCTTGCCGTTTCCGACAAGGTAAAGGCTGATGTGCTTGCAGTTTATAACCTGATCGCAGAGGCAGAAAGCCACGCTCACGGAAAGCCTGTCACGGAGATCCATTTCCACGAGGTAGGCACTCTCGATGCGGTTGCAGATGTTACTGCAGTCTGCCTGCTGATAGAGGAGCTCGGTGTTTCGGATATAAAGGCATCACCCGTTCATGTCGGAAGCGGTCATGTACACTGCGCTCACGGAGTGCTCCCCGTGCCTGCTCCTGCTACTGCACATATCCTGCGTGATGTTCCTGCCTACGGCGGAAGGATAGAGGGCGAGCTCTGCACACCTACAGGGGCGGCACTTCTGAAGCATTTTGTGAAAAGCTTCGGTGATATGCCGATTATGCGCACCTTTGCAATCGGTTACGGAATGGGCAGGAAGGACTTTGAACAGGCAAACTGCGTAAGAGCCTTCCTCGGAGAGACAGAGGACAAAAATGATACTATGCTTGAGCTCTCCTGCAACCTTGATGACATGACCCCCGAGGACATAGCCTCTGCCTGTGAGATACTGCTTGCAAGCGGAGCAAACGATGTGTGGACTGTGCCTGTCGGTATGAAAAAAGGAAGACAGGGAACGCTTCTGAGCGTTATCTGTTCAGAGGCTCAGAGAGATGAAATCGTCGGTCTTATTTTCAGGCATACAAGCACTATAGGTATCAGAGAAAAAAAGCTTACACGCTATGTTCTTGACCGCCGTGAAGAAAGTTTTGAAACCGAATACGGAACAGTCAGAGTGAAAATTTCAGAGGGCTGCGGTGTCACCAGGCGCAAATTTGAGCACGATGACCTCGCCGGAATTGCAAAAGAACAGAATATGAGCATTGAAGAGCTCAGACAGCACCTTGAAGGGAAATAAGCATGGATACTCTCGCACAGAAAAAACGAAGGCTTGAAGAAATACTCAGAAGTCTCGGCAGTGCGGCTGTGGCTTTTTCATCGGGAGTTGACTCGACCTTCCTGCTTAAAACAGCCCATAATGTGCTTGGCGATAAGGCTATTGCTGTAACAGTGAGTATGCACTCAATGCCAGAGAGGGAGCTGAACGAAGCAAAGCGTTTCTGTGAAGGAAACGGGATAAAACTGCTTCTTATCAGGCACAACGAGCTTGCTGTCGAGGGCTTCAGAGAAAACCCCGAAAACAGGTGTTATATCTGCAAAAAGGCTATATTTCAGAAAATAATCAGCTGTGCCGGGGATGAAGGTCTTGCATACGTTCTTGAAGGCTCAAACCTTGACGATGAGGGCGACTACCGCCCGGGGCTTAAAGCGATAGCAGAACTCGGTATCAGAAGTCCTCTGCGTGAGGCAGGGCTTACAAAAGCCGATATAAGGGCACTCTCAAAGGAGAGCGGGCTTCCCACCTGGGATAAGCCATCTTATGCCTGCTTATCGACCAGATTTCCCTACGGCGAAACTATCACTGCCGAGCGCCTTTCAATGGTTGAAAAAGCCGAGGAGTATCTCTTTAAGCTTGGTATACGTCAGGCAAGAGTGCGTGTTCACAAAGGCATTGCAAGGATAGAAGTACTGAAAAACGACTTTAACCAAATAATCGGAAATGCCGATGATATAAACTCGTATTTTTCCGGGCTTGGATTCAGCTACACGGCGCTCGATCTCGGCGGATACAAAACAGGAAGCATGAACAAAAACATTCGTAAATAGGAGGACATTATGCCATTCAACATAGTCAGAAACGACATTACAAAAATGAGCACAGATGCGATAGTAAATGCAGCGAACAGGTCTCTTCTCGGGGGCGGCGGAGTTGACGGTGCTATCCACAGGGCGGCAGGACCTGAGCTTTTAGAGGAGTGCAGAACTCTCGGCGGCTGTGAAACAGGCGATGCAAAAGCAACCAAAGCATACAAGCTTCCCTGCAAATATGTTATCCACACAGTCGGCCCTATATGGCAAGGCGGAAAGCAGGGTGAAAGGAACGCTCTCTATTCCTGTTATAAGCGCTCCTTAGAGGAGGCAGAAAAGCTCGGCTGTGAGTCGATAGCCTTTCCGCTTATTTCGGCAGGCATTTACGGCTACCCTAAGCAGGAAGCTATAGAGGTTGCAACCGAGGCTATCTCCGATTTTCTTGAACACAATGATATGGAGGTTTATCTGATCGTCTTCGGGAGGAGCTCGGTTATAATCAGCGAACAGCTTTTCGGAGAGATAAAGCAGTATATAGATGACAACTATGCCGATTCTCAGCCCGAACCACGCAGGCGTGGTCTCTTCTCAAATATGATGCATAATCAGGGTCTGAACAGAGCTGCGAAAAACTCCTCTCCGCTGCTTGGCTCAGCTGCGCCTATGCCTGTGCAGGAGGAGGCTGCTGCGGATATGTCCCTTGATGAGCTCATGGGCTCAGGCAGCGAAACCTTCTCGCAGACCTTGCTCAGGCTTATCGACGAGAGGGGCATGACCGATGTTCAGGCATACAAGAAAGCCAACATCGACCGAAAGCTTTTCTCAAAGATAAGAAGCAACAAGGACTACAGCCCGAAGAAATCCACTGTCATAGCCTTTGCAATAGCACTGGAGCTTAATGTCAGTGAGACAGAGGAGCTTCTTGCAAAGGCAGGCTTTGCGCTCTCACCGAGTATAAAATCTGACGTCATAGTGCGCTACTTTATCACAAAGCATAGGTACGATATTTTTGAGATTAATCAGGCACTTTTCTCTTTCGAGCAGGGTCTTATTGGTGCATAATCAAAACCACCCGTTGAACG
>DGRP01000034.1:0-7532 GCA_002391065.1 Ruminococcus sp. UBA4385
GGTCGTGCGGTGTTGCCTTAATGTAAAAAAAGCCTTTGCGCCCCTCTTGAAATAAGTTCTGCGCTATGCTATAATAGTGGAAAATCTGAAAGCAATACCGTATACGGAGGGCAGATATATGAGAGATACAATTCTTTTTTGTGACGGCTGGGAATTCTCCTTACAGCCGATAGGAACCGAATACCGCGATGACTTTGAGTGGAGAGCAGTGGATATTCCTCATGACTGGCTTATTGAGGATACCAATGACCTTTACAAGACCTCGACGGGCTGGTACAGACGGCGCTTTACAGTGCCGAATGACGGCAGGAGGACATCTTTGCGCTTTGAGGGCGTGTACATGGACAGCCGTGTTTATGTCAACGGCAAGTCTGCAGGCGAGTGGAAGTACGGCTACACCACCTTTGAGTTTGACATAACAGAATATCTTCACGAGGGCGAAAACGAGGTCACTGTCAGGGTTGACCACAGAGAGCCGAACTCACGCTGGTACTCGGGCGCAGGCATTTACAGACGTGTATGGCTTAACCGCTTTGAGGACACTCATATCCTGCCTGACGGAGTGTACATCTCAGCCGATACAGAGGGCAAGGTAACTGTCACAGCCGAGACCGAGCGCCCCTCATCGGAAAGCGTGTCGGAGCTTACAATAAAGAGCAGGATATTTTCGGACAGCGGAGAGCTTCTCTCGCAGACCGAGAGCGCAGTATGCGCTTATGACAGGTCAGCCATGCCTGAAACTGTGCTTCGGGACGGCTGTTCGTATTCATCGAATACGCAGTTTATAAAGCTTGCATCTCCGAAGCTCTGGGATATTGAAAGCCCTGTGCTATACAACTGCGAGGTGTCGCTTTACAGGGGCGGAGAGCTTATAGATAAGGTAAGCAGTAAATTCGGCTTCAGGAGCATTGAGTTTACCACAGACCACGGCTTTTTCCTTAACGGCAGACACGTTAAGCTTCACGGCGCTTGTATGCACCATGACCTCGGAGCGCTGGGCTCGGCAGTGAATCGCTCGGCAATAAGACGACAGCTTAGTATTCTTCAGCAGATGGGAGTGAATGCTGTCCGCACAAGCCACAATCCGCCTGCGGTGGAGCTTCTTGAGCTTGCCGACGAAATGGGTATGCTGATACTTGACGAGGGCTTCGATATGTGGGAGAGGAGCAAGACTGAGTTTGACTATGCAAGGTTTTTCCCTGAGTGGATAAGCCGTGATGTTTCCTCGTGGATAAGGAGGGACAGAAATCACCCCTGCATTATCGGCTGGAGCATAGGGAATGAGATATATGACACTCACGCTGATGAAAGGGGCCAGGAGGTTACCTCTCTTCTGCGCAGGCTTGTGCAGTCACATGACCCGAGGGGCAACGGCTATATAACGATAGGCTCAAACTATATGGGAAGCGACAACGCACGCAGGTGCGCTGACATTCTTAAAGCTGCGGGCTACAACTATGCGGAGCGCCTTTATGACGAACAGCACTCCGAGCACCCTGACTGGATGATGTACGGCTCGGAGACCTCATCGGTGGTACAGAGCAGAGGTATCTACCATTTTCCGCTGAGCAAGCCTATCCTCTGTGAGGACGATGAGCAGTGCTCGGCACTTGGAAACAGCTCGCCTGCGTGGGCGGCTAAAAGCTGGGAAGCCTGCATTATCCCTGACAGAGACCGTGAGTACTGTGCAGGTCAGTTTATCTGGACAGGCTTTGACTACATCGGAGAGCCGACTCCGTACTCAACGAAAAACAGCTACTTCGGACAGATCGACACAGCAGGCTTTCCGAAGGACAGCTTCTATGTGTTCAGGTCTGTGTGGACGGACTACAGAAGCTCGCCCTTTGTGCATATCTTCCCGTACTGGGATTTCAGCGAGGGCGACCTTATAGATATAAGAACTGCAAGCAACTGTCCTCACGTTGATCTGCTCTTTAACGGCGAGGTGATAGCGCACAAGGATTTCAAGCCTCAGACCGATACCGAGCTTACCCTTGATATAAAGCTTGCGTACAAAAAGGGCACGCTCAGCGCAAGGGCTTATGATGAGGACGGAAGGCTCATAGCCGAGGACACGGTAAAAAGCTTCGGGGACAGCGAGACTATAGAGCTTTCTGCCGATACCGAAGAGATAAAAGCAGGAAGCACCGAGCTTTGCTTTGTGACGATAAGCACCGCAGACAGCGAGGGCGATCCCGTCCGCAATGCGAGAGACAGGGTCTTTGTCAGCGTTGAGGGCGCAGGCAGACTGGTCGGACTTGACAACGGCGACTCCACCGATTATGAGCAGTACAAGGCGGCCTCACGCAGGCTGTTTTCGGGCAAGCTTCTGGCGATCATAGGTGCGACAGGGGAAAGCGGAGACATTAAGGTCAGGGTGACATCGCCCTCGGCTAAGGGTGCAGAGCTGACTGTCAGGGCAGTGCCGTCCGAGGCTGTTTCGGGTATCAGCCTGAACGCTCATAATACGGAGCGAAAGGGCTGTACAGATGACCTTGCAAATGACATTCCCGTAAGGCGGATAGAGCTTTCGGGCGAGCGCCTTGTGTTCGGCCCCGGGCACAGCGAGCTCAGCTTTGAGACAAGGGTTTATCCTGCCGATTCTGTATACTCAGACGAGATAGAGTACCGCATTACAACCCCCGACGGAATAGATTCGCCGCTTGCGCAGATAGTTTCGGCGGAAAACGGCAGAGTGACTGTTAAATGTAAGGGCGACGGGGAGTTCTGTCTCAGGGCGGCAGTGCGAAACGGCACTGAAAGGATAAGTCTCTACACAATGCTTTCTCTCAGGGGCGAGGGTCTCGGCTCTGCGATGATAGACCCCTACAAGCTTGTTGCAGGCGGACTGTTCACCCTTGCACAGGGCGAGGTTTCGGGCGGAATACAACACGGTGCGGCATTCGGGCGTGACGGCGGCTGGTTCGGCTTTGAGAATGTGGATTTCGGCTCGGTGGGCTCTGATGAAATAACGATACCGCTTTTTGCAAACTACTCGACACCTGTACACATAAGCGTCTGGGACGGTACTCCCGAAGACGGAGACTGTCTCGGCAGGTTTGAGTATGCGCTGCCGCCTGTGTGGCTTACCTATCAGGCAATGAAGTATAAGCTTCCCAAAGTGCTGAGGGGTGTGCATACGATCTCGTTCAGCTCCGACCTTGCGTATGATGTTCAGGGCTTTGTGTTTGAGAAGCATGAAAAGGAGAGCTCGGAGCTTTTTGCAGGCAGCGCCGAGGAGATCTACGGAGACAGCTTCACCCGAAGCGGCGATGAGGTCACGGGTATCGGAAATAACGTTATCCTCGGCTTCGGAGAGTTTGACTTCACAGACAAAGCACCTGTGAGCATTACCGTTACAGGCAGGTCAGGCCTTCCTGTGAACAGCATACATCTCCAGTTTGACAATGGAGAGCAGAAGCGTATCCTGCTTGAATTCAAGGGCTGTGAGGACTACACTGCGCAGACCTTCCCGATAGAGGGCTTCTTCGGAAAGGGCAGGCTAAGCTTTGTGTTCCTGCCCGGGTGTAATTTCGATATGAAGTCATTTTCATTTGAGCTTGAACAATAAAACCAAGAAAGACCTTCGGTCATGCGGCCGGAGGTCTTTCTCAGTAAATATATTTTATGAGGCAAAATCTGCACTATTTTGAGTTTATCGACAGATGTCAAATTTTCTGACTGCCCGTAGACCAGACGTGCTTTTCGTCTTTGTTTGCAGGCTTGTTCTGAGCCATAACTCCTGCAAGTGCATGGGGCACATAGGGCTCTTCAAGGTAAGAAAGCTCCTCTGCCGAGAGCTCAAGCTCTACAGCCTTTACAGCGCCCTCTATATGGTGAAGCTTCGTCGCACCGACAACAGGTGCAGTCACCTTTGTGAGCAGCCATGCAAGAGAAACCTCTGTCATTGAAACGCCGTGCTTTTCGGCTAATTGCGCAACACGGCGGATAATTACCTCGTCCTGCTCCTTGGTCGCATCGTACTTGAATTTTGCATAGCTGTCCTCTTCTGCACGCTTTGATGTTTCCCCCGGGAGCCTTGCGAGCCTTCCGCTTGCAAGTGCGCTGTAGGGTGTCATAGCGATGTTGTCCTCACTGCAGAGCATTGCCATTTCACGCTCCTCCTCACGGAAGATAAGATTGTAATGCCCCTGAACAGAAACAAATTTCGCAAAGCCCTCCTTCTCGGCGAGGGCATTCGCCTTTGCAAGCTGCCACGCATAGCAGTTTGAAATGCCGATGTATCTTGCCTTTCCTGCCTTGACTATCCTGTTCAGACCATCAAGTATATCATAGAGGGGAGTGTTCCAATCCCAAATATGATAAATGTACAGGTCAACGTAGTCCATTCCGAGGTTTTCAAGGCTCTTGTTTATCATGCGCTCAATATGAGCCTGCCCTGTAATGCCTGCCTCAATATCGGCAGGAGTTCTCGGCAGAAATTTAGTTGCCACAACGACCTCGTCACGCTTTGCAAAGTCACGCAGCGCCCTGCCCACATACTGCTCGCTTGTCCCCGACTGATAGGCAATAGCCGTGTCATAGAAGTTCACTCCAAGCTCCAGCCCGTGCTTTATTATCTCGCGGGAGTGCTCCTCATCAACGGTCCATGAATGCTGACCGTTCCGGGCATCTCCGAAGCCCATACAGCCCATGCATATCCTTGAAACATTCAGATCCGAATTACCGAGCTTTGTATACTTCATTTTGTACCTCTCAACAGTCTTAACACACAGGAATAAACTATTTCGTAAACACTGTGCATTCTGAAATCCATTTTAGCCTCACGCATAGCGCAGAGCTGCTTTTCTGTCGCAACCGAATAGGGATAAACTCCGAACAGGAAAGGGAAAAACGCGAAGATAAAGCTTTCGCAGTCACAGTCGGGGAAAAACTTTTTAAGGCAGCCTCTCACCGAATCAAGCGAAGCTCCGTATGCAAGCTTGAACTCCGTCAGCCTTTCAGGCCGTGAGTTTTCCTCCATATCATAATGGTTCATTGCGAGAAGCTTCAAAAGCTGCTCATGCTTTTCAAGCGAGTGTGCGAGAGTATCCGCAAAGTGCTCTGCGCTCATCGTATCGTTTCCATCTCTGACAGCGCTCAGCTCATTTGCCCAATCGTTATATTCCCGTTCCATGAGGGCTAAAAATATCTCCTCTTTTGTCTGAAAATAATTGTAGATAGAAGGTCTTGAAAGACTGGTCTCCACGCTTATATCCTTGAGCGTTATATCCTTGAAGCTCATAGTCCGGTAGAGCTTTTCGCAGGCATTTACGATCTCCTCTTTCCGAGAAGCTGTTAGCTCGGGTGAGCCCTTAGGCATTTTACTTCCCCCTTTTTTATACTGACATTGTGTCACTATACATATTATATCAGCATTCTGACACGGTGTCAATAGCCTTTTCCCTCATTTTCGGGATTTTGGCACTTTGCACTATCCAAAACCATAAAACTTGTTATATTCTCACAACGGAAAACGTATTGATTTTTGCTTTTCGATAGTTTATAATGTTAAGACAGCAACGCACAATGACTGTGTGCTGCTGCCTTAAAAACAACCCGAGGAGGAAACCTATGAAAACTCAGAATCAGGTAAATATCAGAGCATATAAGGCAGAGGGCTTTGTCGGCAGGTATCAGGAGCTTGTAAGAAGCGCTGTGATCCCATATCAGTATGAGGTGCTCCATGACCGTGCAGGTGCGGAGAAAAGCCATGTTGTAAAGAACTTTGAGAATGCCGCAGGAGCGCTTCACGGCGGCGATATTGCAGACGGCTTTTACGGAATGGTCTTTCAGGATTCAGATGCGGCCAAGTGGCTTGAGGCAGTTGCATTCTCTCTGTCAGAGCACCCCGACAAGGAGCTTGAAAAAAGAGCCGACGAGCTTATCTCGAAAATTAAAGCCGCACAGGACAGTGACGGCTATCTGAACACATATTATACTATAAAGGACAGAGAAAAGCGCTGGACAAATCTTCTTGAAGGCCATGAGATGTACTGCTCGGGGCATATGTTTGAGGCAGGTGCGGCTTACTATGAAGCAACAGGCAAGAGGGAACTTCTTGATGTGTGCCTTAAAAATGCGGAGCACATCTACAACAGGTTTGTGCGTGACGGAAAGGAAGGCTACCCAGGTCACCCTGAGATAGAGCTTGCGCTTATGAAGCTTTACCGTGTCAGCGGTGATGAGCGCTGTCTGGAGCTTGCAAAGCACTTTGTAGATGTCAGGGGAGTGGATACCGAGTTCTACAAAAAGGAAAAGGCTCTGCGTGACTGGACTGTCTGGGGCAACAATGCCGAGGACAATGCCTATCAGCAGAGTTATGCGCCTGTCCGCAGTCAGAGCGAGGCAACAGGTCATGCTGTGAGGGCGGTGTACCTCTACACTGCAATGGCAGACCTTGCCGCCGAGACCGATGACAGCGACCTTCTTGCAGCCTGTGACCGCCTCTGGGAGAGCATTACACAGAGGAAAATGTATGTAACAGGCGGTATAGGCTCGACTGTTCACGGAGAGGCTTTCTCGGTCGATAATGACCTGCCCTCGGACACAGCTTATGCCGAGACCTGCGCTTCTATCGGGCTTATGTTTTTTGCCTCACGAATGCTTGAAGCAAAGCCCGAAAGCCGCTATGCCGATGTAATGGAGCAGGCATTCTATAACACTGTTCTTGCAGGAATGGCGCTTGACGGAAAGAGCTTTTTCTATGTAAATCCGCTGGAGTGCATACCGGGGATCTCGGGCAGAGCGCCTACCCACAGGCATGACCTTACACAGCGCCCCGGCTGGTATGCCTGCGCCTGCTGTCCGCCGAATGCTGCGAGAACGATAATGTCCCTTGGCAAGTATGCCTACGGCGAGAACAGCGAAACGGCATTCTGTCACCTGTATGCGGCAGGAGAGGTAAGCTTTGCAAACGGTGTAAAGCTCAGGTGCGAGACAGCCTATCCCTTTGAGATGACGGTGAGGTATACCGTAATAAGCGGCGGAAAAACAGCGTTCAGGCTGCCCTCATGGAGCAGCAACACAAGGCTGATGAAGAACGGCTCTGCTGTTCGGTATGAGGAAAAAGGCGGCTACGCATATCTGGATCTGTCTGACGGAGATGTGCTGGAGCTTCACTTTGACGAGGGTGCAAGGCTTGTATATGCGGCGCAGAGAATACCCGAGCTTAACGGCAAGGCCTGCATTTGCAGAGGACCGCTTGTCTATTGCTTTGAGGGTGTAGACAATGAGGGCGATGTGCTCTCACTGCGGCTGAAAGGCACACTCAGTGCCGAGACCTGCAAGGTCAGCGGGCTTGAAGAGATCACAGCGCTCTCGGTTGATGCACTCAGGGCAGAGGGCAGAAATGACCTCTACTCGGTAACAGCGCCGAAGCTGACAGAGGTAAAGGCGAAAGCGATCCCGTATTTCTGCTGGGCAAACCGAGGCGAAACCCAGATGCGCATCTGGCTTCCGTTGTGATTTTTCTCGGGGGAAACCTTTCTGAAGAAAGGTTATCCCCCGTACCCCTTTCCAAAGACTTTTAA
>DGRP01000034.1:7680-13627 GCA_002391065.1 Ruminococcus sp. UBA4385
TATTAG
Organism: Ruminococcus sp. UBA4385; assembly: GCA_002391065.1. The sequence goes on from DGRP01000034.1 coordinate 7,687, forward strand.
AAGTTTTAGTGAGGGGGTCTGGGGGAGGACCCTTTTTCAAAAGGGTCTCCCCCATAAAAATCACTTTTTTCTGCACACGATGGTGATTTTCATAAGGTCACCTTCGGTTTCGGCGAAGACCTCTCCGCCCATTTCGTTCATTAGCCTTCGGCAGATATAGAGCCCAAGTCCGCTTCCGGGCTGAGAGCCCGAATTTGAGCCTCTGCGGAAGCTTTCAAAGATAGTGTCAAGCTCCGACTCGGGGAGCGAACAGCCCGTGTTCGAGACTGTTATCAGCCTGCAGTCCTCCTCCTCTGAAAAGCTCAGGGAAATGCGTTTGCCGTCGCCGTACTTGACTGCGTTTTCGATGATGTTCTGCAGCACCTCCTGCATACGCTCGGGGTCGCCCCGAAGCAGGCAGTCGGCATACTCTCCTACAGTGAACTCCGTCCCCAGAGCAGAGAGCTTGTCACGGTAGTAGCTTTCGGTTTTATCAACAGCTGTGCTCAGATAAAACTGGCTGTCCTGCACATCAAAGGTCATAAAGTCATGCTCTGCATTGCGGATAATTTCGGCAACGTAGCGTTCTATCTCGTCAGCGTTTGAGGAAATGCCCAGAGCAGTCTGCTTCTGCTTTTCGGTGTCCTTGTAGATACCCTTCGAGAGCGCCTGCGCTGACAGCTTTATAGCCGAAAGCGGAGTCTTTATGTCATGTGAGAGGGACAGGAGCATTGTTTTCTCGGTTCTCGCATGGTCGAGCTCCTTCTGCTTGTTGTCCTCAAGGCGCTCCCTGAGCATATCCAGTCCCCAGACAAAGCGTCCGAAGTGCTTTGATTTCTCTTCTTTAAGCGGCGTGGTAAGGTGCCCCTTCGAGAGCTCCACAGGGTAGTCTCTGATACGGTTAAAGGGTCTGACGATTTTTAACCGTATATACAAAAGCACCGAGAACAGCACGGCAGAAAGCGCTCCCAGAGCGCTGTTTACGGCTATATAAAGCCCCTTTTTCGAGGCTTTGTTCTGTTCGTAATCAATGCGCCAGAGCTGTCCGTCAGCCTCGGCGATAACGTATTCGGTATCGGGCTTGAAAAAGCTGTCCCGAGAATCATATCGGGTCACGGCAGTTATCTGCTCATAGTCCGAGAGGTCTATATCTTCACCTGCTTCAAGCTGCTGTCTTACCCTGTTTACCTCTACCCTGTAGGATTTGTCGGGAGTGCCCTCAAGAGAGCCTATATAGAGATCAGCCCCGACAAAGATCAGTACAGTCAGCACAGCGCACAGGGCGATCAGTCTGTCAAGCTTAGTCATTCTGACCTCCGTAGCGATAGCCCTTGCCCCACACGGTAAGAATGCGTGTCGGGTTCTTGGGGTCATCTTCTATCTTTTCTCTGAGCCATTTGATATGTACGGTCAGGCTCTGAGGCTCGCTTTCGCTGTCCATGCCCAGACCCTCGCCCATATTCTTTCCTTGGAGAGCACCTGCCCTTTGTTTTCGATCAGAAAGCGCAGAAGCTCAAATTCCTTGGCGGTCATAGTGAGGGCTTTTCCGCCCTTAGACACGGTCTCGGCGGCAAGGTCCAAGGTAAGGTCGCCGTCAGATAGGGTATCAAGAGCGAGCCTTCTCTGAAATATCCCTTTTATCTTAGCCAGCAGAATGTCAATATCGCAAGGCTTTTCGATATAGTCATCAGCACCTGTCAGCAGACCGCTTAGCTTATCGTCCTTAGATGTGCGTGCAGTGAGCATAATTATCGGAGTGTTATCATGAGCTCTTATCCGTCTGCACACAGCGAAGCCGTCCATTTCGGGCAGACTTATATCAAGTATAACGAGCCGTGCGCCGTACTTTTCAAACATTGTGAGAGCCTTCTCTCCGCTGTCGGCGATACTTACGGTATAGCTCTCGGCTCTCAGGTGATCGGCAAGGAGAGAGCTGAGCTCCACATTATCTTCAACTATGAGTATATCGACCATTTACATCACTCCGATCTTTTTTAGGTAACAGGGAACAGGTATTTAGGTAACAGGGAACAGGTGTTGTTCAGGTAATAGGTAATAGGGAATAGGGAATAGGTATGGTGTCCGCAAAGCGGACAGATGCCCATTCGGGCACGTAGGTAGTGCAGACTTTTTCATTTGCTGCTCTTAGGATAGGTTTTAGGTTATAGATTTTAGGTTATAGGTTTCAGGTCGTTTTTCGATAAGATTTTCAACCTATCACCTAGGGGTATGGGGCAAAGCCCCTTCCTCCCCAACAAGCCGAGGCTGTCTGTACGAATGTACAGACCTGACGAGGCAAATCTCCGTACTACTTATCTCCGCGTTCAAGGCAATAGAAGCCCAAGCAAAACCATGACGCGTATTGGTGCAGGGTTTTCCCTGCTACCAGCCCATTTCTAGGAGCCAGTTGTTGAGGGCTCTTTCTCTGTCACGGAGGGAGAGCTCTCTGTCTATATTATACTCTCCTTTTATGTTTCCGTCAACTATAAATAATACTCTTGTGCATTTTGCTGCGACCTTTGCGTCATGAGTTACAAGCATAATTGTTGTTCCCTCGGAGTTGAGCCTTGTCAGCTCCTCCATTACCTCGTCAGAGGCGGAACGGTTCAGTGCGCCTGTAGGCTCATCTGCGAAGAGAAGCTTCGGGTCATTCATAACTGCTCTGCATATTGCTGCACGCTGGAGCTGTCCGCCAGATACTTCATTTATATCGTTGTCTCCTATGTCCCCGATTCCGAGCTTGTTCATAAGGGCTCTTCCTCTCTCGGCAGTTTCCTTTCTGCTCTCGGAGGTCTTCTTCGACTTGCAGGCGGGCAGTATGATATTATCAAGCACCGAGAGGTTTTTCATCATATACATCTGCTGGAACACAAAGCCCATTTCATCAAGTCTGAGCTGTGCAAGCTCGTTTTCCGAAAGCTTTGAAATGTTCTTTCCTGTGAACTCAACTGTTCCTGCGGTCATTCTGTCCATTCCCGAGACGGTGTATAGCAGAGTAGATTTCCCCGAGCCCGAGGGCCCCATAACTGCGATCATCTCACCCTCATCAACCTTGAAGCTCACGTTTGTGAGGACATTGTTCTGCCTTTTGTTTACGATATATGTTTTGCAAAGATCCTTTACGTTAAGTACTGTACTCATAATAGTTACCTCCTGAAATGTTGTTGCCTGCCTATTCGATATTTGCGGTGTCGCTTGCCTTGACGGTCTTGGTATAGAGGGCTGTAAGGAAAGCACTCAGAGCTGTTGTTACAAGTATTATAAGCGGATAGCTCACGAATACCTCTAATGGGTCTATCGTGTATTCCACGCCCTCGACAGCCCCCATAATGCCGAATATCGGGTCTATCGCAAGGTTTGTCAGAGGCAGGCAAAGGGCTGCTGCCAGTATCGCTGCTGCAATGCTCACTATCACAAATCTCAGCGTGTGCTGTCCGATTATTGACTTACTCTTTATGCCCATAGCCTTCATCAGTGCGATCTCGGCTCTCTCCTTTGAAATGAACGAGCGCTCCATAAGTACGGCTATCATCGCAATTATGATAATGTCGATGATGAGTATCAGGTTTTTCATTGCTTCCATAGTGTTTGCCGAACCACCCATGCAGTCCATGACGAACCCTTGTGCATTGTACACATTGTCAGTCTCGAAGATGTCCTTCAGGTCTTCTTTTCTCTTTTCGATCTCGTCTTCGTCGGGGTCATCTGCAAAGTCGATCTGGAATGCGAATGCCGAGCTGATATTGCTGTCAGGAATATCTATATCCTGATGAAAGCGGCCGTTAGTTCCGAGGTTGTTAAAAGATGTGAACGAGCCTGTTATCAAGAACTCCTTCTCCTCGTCGTCAATGGTGATAACGACGGTGTCACCTATCTCAGCGCCGAGCTTTTCGAGTGCCAGATTTGAGAGGGCTATCTCATTCGTGTACATAGGCGCCTTGCCCTTGCTGTAATAATAGTCAGTGGTCTTTGTATCGGGGCAGAAGAGATAGGGGATCTTAGCTTTTTTGCCCTCAAATTCGGTAGAAAGAGATGCCCAGCGTTCAAAGGTGACATCTGCCTCATAGCCGTTGTCTTTGAGTATCTGCTTTATCTCGTCTTCTGCTTCCTTACTGCCCTTTGAGCCGCCTAACACCTCCAGCTGATAGTCTGTGCCGTTGTAGTAAAGGTCGCTTTTGGTGGTGCCGAGAAGATACATCAGGCTGTCACTTGAAAGTGTGTTTGCGGTGTTTGCGAGCAGCGTTACCATAAGTATACATACTGTGAATACTGCGGTTATCATGCCGAACTGCTTTTTAGCGCTCAGCACGTCATTGACTGCCATAAATGGCGTGGTCTTCATTCTGCTTTTTGACAGGGAGAGTATCGCACGCTTTTTGAACCTCTCTCCCGTCTGACCGCTTCTTACTGCGTCAACGGGGGACATTTTCTTTATTTTGTGGGTACATCTCCAGCTGAAAGCCGATATGATAAGCACTACTGCGATACTGCTGATGACCGATACTAAAAGGCCGTTGTCATTTCCGAGGACCATGCTCTTGGAAACGCTGTCAAGGAGCATATTTCCAAACGGTATACCGAGTGCCAGGCCGATCGCCGAGCCGATGATCGCAATGCCGAGGTACTTTACAAGGTACAGCCCTCTGACAGAACGGTTTTTAAGGCCTATGGCTTTCATAACGCCTATCTCGCGGAACTCCTCACGGATAGTGAAGCCGATAGTAAATCTCAGCACCACGAACGAAACTATGATAAGTGCCACGCTTATCATCAGGAGAATGCCTGCGATTATCATATTCATAACGTAGCTTGTTTTTATCAGCGAGCGTGAGCCTGCGAAAAATGTCCTTACGGTATCGGCAGTTGCGGCTTCGATCGCATCGGTGTCAGAGCTGTTTATGTAGAAAAGATTGCCTTTGTACTCGGGGTTTTCGGAGGCTATCTTTTCAAAGTCTGACTTGTTCATAATAAATCTCGGATTATTGACAAACTCAGAGCCGAGCAGAGCGTCTTTGGCTCTGCCTGCGAACTCAAACTTATATGTATTGCCGTTTATGTCGATAGTGAACTTATCACCGACCTCAAGCCCTGCCCTTTCGGGGATAGTTGCCGAGATATAGCATTTGCCCTCGGGGACGGTCTCTATCTCGTTGTTGTCCATATCGAAGATATTGATCTTCATGTCATCAGCGGACTGGAGGATAGCCGCATTTGTAAACTGAGTGAGCTTTTTTCCGTCACGTTTGAAGTTGCCTGAGGTAAGAATCATGAGATCCTCATACTTGTAGGAATCGGCCGCTTTGGTGTTATTCAGAACAGATGAGAGCCTTTCAACGGCATCTTTCTGCATAGTGATGATAAAGTAGTCGCCCATATCGGCCTTATCGAGGTAGTAGTCGGTGCCGTTCATAACAGTGACGATATTGTTCATACTGCTTGAAGCGAACATCGAAGAAAGAATAACGAACAGCAGAAGAATGATATTCATAGTCTTTTTTCTTCTGAGGTCATTTTTTAGAATACGAAGATACATAATGATTCCTCCTTTGGTTTTCTTATCCTGACTACAGTATACAAGAGAAATTATTAAATAATCCTTAAACGGGCAGGGTGCTCGCCGGCAGGGAAAACCCTGCAGTGCTCGCCGCACGGCTAATACGCGCCGCACCTTTGTTTGAAACTTTTCCTGCCTTGAACGCGGCAGGGAAAACCCTGCACCGCCACGCGCCGCACCTTTGCTTTGACTTCACAGGCCTTGAACGCGGAAATAGATAGTGATAACGGAAACAAGAAAAAAAGAAAAATAAAAAAGGAGAACAACAAACACTCCAAACCCCATAAACCACCCGAGCGCCTGCGAAGCAGGCTGCTCAAGGGTGGAGGCAATAAAAGCAAGACCACTAGAGAATAGCACGTCAAGAAGGGGAAGTCACGTCTCCAGACGTGACGAACGAACAGAGAA
>DGRP01000035.1 GCA_002391065.1 Ruminococcus sp. UBA4385
TTCTCTGTTCGTTCGTCACGTCTGGTGACGTGACTTCCCTTTCTTGATGTGCTATTCTCTAGTGGTTTTCTTTCTTTTGCCTCCACCCGTGAGCAGCCTGCTTCGCAGGCGCTCGGGTGGGTGATGGGATTTTTGGGGGTTGTTGTTTTCCTTTTTTATTTTTCTTTTTGTTTCTTGTTTTTGTTATCACTGTCTTGCTCCGCGTTCAAGGCAGGAAAATTTTTAAGCAAAAGTACGGCGCGTGGCGGTGCAGGGTTTTCCCTGCCAGGGTTTTCCCTGCGATATGGTTTCGGTTGTTCTAAAGTTAAATGTTTTAATGCTTTATCTCACAAAAAATTGAGGACGAGATTGTATAAACTGTAAAAAAGAACCCGGATAATACCTTTATATATGCCTTAACCCTATTTTTTGAAGAAAATGTAAACTTTTATTGCAGGTCAAACTAAAAAACTTGCAATATAAGGCAAATTGTGATATAATATTAGAGTATCTGTATAAGTGTATCAGAATAATATTTGATTATCAGGAGGAAATTATGGCTAAGACAACTGAAAAAGCCCCTAAGACTGTTGATAAGGCTAAAACCAAATCTACAGAGAAAACTATCAGCAAAGAGGATCTTAAAAAGCAGTTCATTGATGTTCTGCATAACGACTTCCAGACTACTCCCGATGAGGCTTCCGACCAGCAGGTTTATGAGGCTCTCAGCAAGATCGTTGTAGATCTGCTTAAGGCTAAGAGACGTAAGTTCACTGTAGCTACTCAGTCCGCAGGTAAGAAAAAGGTTTATTACCTCTCTATGGAGTTCCTTATGGGACGCTCCCTCAAAACTTCACTCTATAACCTTGAGATGAACAAGCAGGCTACCGAAATGCTCAAGGAGCTTGGTATCTCCATAAACGGCATCTATGAGTGCGAGCCTGATGCAGGTCTCGGAAACGGCGGTCTCGGAAGACTTGCTGCCTGCTATCTCGATGCTCTCGCTGCTGACGGCTACCACGCTACAGGATATTCAATCTGCTATGAGTACGGTATCTTCAAACAGAAGCTCGAAGAGGGCTGGCAGACTGAGCTCCCCGATAACTGGCTGCCCGGCGGCTCTGTATGGCTTGTGCCTGTTCCATCAAAGGCTATTGAAGTCAGATTTGACGGCGAGCTGAAGGAGTACTGGGACAATCAGTATCACTGCGTAATTCATGAGAATTACACCTCTGTTATGGCTGTGCCTTATGATCTGTTCGTTTCGGGCTATGACAGCAAGGCTGTTTCAAAGCTGAGACTCTGGAAGGCTGAAATGGCTTCCTTCGATATGTCAATGTTCAATAAGGGCGACTATCAGAAGGCACTTTCAAAGAACATCATTTCGCAGGCTATCACAAAGGTTCTCTATCCTAACGACAACCATGCAGAGGGCAAGAGCCTCCGTCTCAGACAGCAGTATTTCCTTTGCGCAGCTTCTGTCGGTGACATCGTGAACCAACACCTGAACGTTTACGGCACCCTTGACAACCTGCACGAGAAGGTAGCTATCCACATCAATGACACTCACCCGACTCTTGCTATCCCCGAGCTTATGAGAATTCTCCTCGACGAGTGCGGCTATAGCTGGGAAAAGGCATGGCATATCGTTCAGAATACCTTTGCATATACAAATCACACGGTAATGCCCGAGGCTCTTGAAAAATGGGACGTAAACCTTCTCAAGAGCGTTTGCCCGAGAATCTTCTCTATCATCGTTGAGATCAACGAAAGATACTGCCGTGACCTCTGGGAGAGATACCGTGACGAGGCCAAGGTATCCCGTATGTCCATCATTGAGAATAACAAGGTAAAGATGGCTACGCTCTGCGTTCACGCATCACACAGCGTAAATGGTGTTGCTAAGATTCACTCCGAGATCATCAAGAAGGAGACCTTCAAGGACGAGTTCCTTGATACACCTACAAAGTTCAAGAACGTTACAAACGGTATCGCATACAGAAGATGGCTCTATCAGTCAAATGAGGGGCTGACCGAGCTTCTTAAAGAGAAGATCGGAAGCGGCTTCCTCAAAAACGCAGCCGAGCTTTCAAAGCTCTCTGTTTTCAAGGACGATAAAGACGTTCTTGAAAGGCTTGCACAGATCAAGCTTGACAACAAGAAGAGCTTCGCTAAATATGTAAAGAACCAGTACGGCGTTGATCTGAACACGGATTCTATTTTCGATGTTCAGGTAAAGAGACTGCATGAGTACAAGAGACAGCAACTCAATGCCCTCAACATTATTGCTGAGTACAACTACCTCAAAAACAACCCTGACGCAGACGTAGTGCCCAAGACCTACATCTTCGCTGCAAAGGCTGCTCCCGGATACTACATGGCTAAGCAGATCATCAAGCTTATCTGGAACATTTCCGAGGAGCTCAGAAAGAATCCTAAGCTCAATGAAAAGCTGAGCGTTATCTTCCTTGAGGACTACAACGTTTCCCTCTCCGAGAAGCTTATGCCTGCTGCTGATATCTCCGAGCAGATCTCTCTCGCAGGTACTGAGGCAAGCGGTACGGGCAACATGAAGCTTATGATAAACGGTGCAGTTACCCTCGGTACTATGGACGGTGCTAACGTTGAGATCCATGAGCAGGTAGGCGATGAGAACATCATCATCTTCGGTATGAACGTTGATGAAGTTAATGCCTGCAAGGCTTCCTACAAGCCTATCGACTTCTACAACTCAAATGAGATCATCAGGTCGGCAGTTGATACTATCAACTACGGCATCAACGGTGTTCAGTTCCCCGAGATCGCTGACAGCCTGAAGAAGTCTGACCCGTATATGGCTCTTAAGGATTTCGATTCCTATCAGAAGGCTCAGAAGTACGCTTCCGAGTGCTACAAGGACAAGACAAAGTGGAACAAGATGAGCCTTGCAAATATTGCAGGCGCAGGCATCTTCTCCGCAGACCGTTCTGTTGAGGAATACGCTAAGGACATCTGGGGCCTTACAAAGTAATAACACAATAAAAATAATATCCCTGTCGGTCATCGGCAGGGATATTTTGTTGACTTATTCAGAGAAATATAGTATAATATAATAGATTAGGTATATGCAGGCGGTGATGATTTGAAAAAACCGACAAAGAAATATGTTCAGAGCATTATCGAGGGGCTTGAAGCGCAGTATCCCGATGCGGTGTGCTCCCTTACATACGAAAAGCCCCACGAGCTTATGATAGCAGGCAGGCTATCGGCGCAGTGTACTGACGCAAGAGTAAACCTTGTAACGCCCGAGCTGTTCTCAAAATACAGGTCGGTCGATGACTTTGCCGAGGCTGAGCTTTCGGAGCTGGAGAGTATCATCAAGCCCTGCGGACTTTATAAAACAAAGGCTAAAAGCATTAAAGAGATGTGTATTCGCCTGCGTGACGTTTACGGCGGAGTTATCCCAGACACTATCGAGGAGCTCACTACCCTGCCGGGTATCGGCAGGAAAACTGCAAACCTTGTTATGGGTGATGTTCACCACAAGCCTGCTTACGTCACCGATACGCACTGTATTCGGATATGCGCAAGGCTCGGGCTTACCGACTCTAAAGAGCCCGTAAAGGTAGAAATGCAGCTTCGTGAGGTCATTCCGCCCGAGAAAAGCTCTGACTTCTGCCACAGGCTTGTGCTCTTCGGAAGAGAGTTCTGCAAAGCTCCGAAGCCTAAATGTGAGGGCTGTCCGCTTTATGACATCTGCAGATCCAAGGATAAAACATAGACCGAGGTAATCATGAGAAACGATAATATCACACTAAAAAAAGCAGTCGGGCATTTCAGAACGATAACCCGTCACCGCCATGAGGTCATAAAAAACTGCTTCAGGGCAGGAATAGGCTTTCAGGGGCTGTTTCATGACCTGTCAAAATACTCCCCCGAGGAGTTTCTGAACGGCTGCCGATACTATCAGGGTACACGCTCACCTCACGAGGGCGAACGTGATGAGAACGGCTACTCCCGTGCGTGGATGCACCACAAGGGACGCAACAAGCACCACTATGAGTACTGGACAGACTACAACAGGGTCACTAAGAAAATGACCCCCGTAAGAATGCCTGTACGCTACGTCAAGGAGATGTTCTGTGACAGAACTGCCGCAAGCAAGATCTACATGAAAGAAAAGTACAATGACGGCTCTCCTCTTGACTACTTCAACAGGGGAAATGCAGGTGCCAGAATGCACCCCGAAACTGCCGCCCTGCTTGAAAAGCTGCTCGTTATGCTCAGAGACAAGGGCGAGGACTACACCTTTGCCTACATCAGGAGGCTCAAATGCTACCCAAAATAAAAACCTTTGATGAGCTTACTACAAGAGAGCTCTATGAGATACTAAGAAGCCGTTCCGAAATATTTGTGGTCGAGCAGGACTGCGTTTATCAGGACCTTGACTGCAAGGATTACTATAGCTGGCACGTTTTCTACGAGAACGATGACGGAAGAGTAAGTGCTTATCTGAGACTTTTCTGGCGTGACGAGAAGAAAAAGGCTCTCCAGCTTGGCAGAGTGATAACTCTTGTTCACGGAACAGGTCTCGGCGGAAAGCTCCTGCACGCAGGAATGGAGTACGCTAAAAATGTGCTCAAAGCCGAAAGCGTTTACCTTGAAGCCCAGACCTATGCCGCAGGCTACTACGCTAAGGAGGATTTCAGAGTCCTTACGGGCGAAATACTTACCATTGACAATTTGCCCCACGTCGCTATGGGCTGGGGAAACATCTGATGCGAAAGGAAAGCTAATGAGACCCTTTAAAAAGCTTATCGCACTTGCGCTCAGCACTGCAATTACGGTTACGCTTGTACCATTCAGCGCATTTGCCGATGACTCCACTGCCGAGGAGCTCCTGTCAGGCAGATTTAACTACGCACCGTCACTTGAATCAGAATACACCGAGGATATATTCTATTACTCGGATAAGTATTTTGAAGCCTCGGCCAAGGACACAAACGAGCACCTGAGAACAGTATCCTTCATTCTCGCCTGTACCTCATTCAATGCTTTTAAAAGCGACAGCAAGGCTCAGAACACTATAGATTTTCTGTCCTCAGTCGGCTTTGACAAGGACAGCTTCGCTGTTGCTGATATGGAGGAAACCCCTACCGAGGACAGCATAGGTACTGTCATCGGGCATAAGACCACCGACGACGGCGAGCTTATCGCTGTGGCAATCAGGGGCGGAAGATACGGCGGTGAATGGGCAGGAAACTTCAAGGCAGGCAACACAGGCGATGCCGAGGGCTTTTCAGAAGCCTCAGCCAAGGTAGTTGAGAGAATAAAAGCCTATGAGGAAGAAAACGGCCTTAAAGGCGCTAAGCTCTGGATAGCAGGCTACAGCCGCGCAGGAGCAGTCAGCGACCTGACAGGCAAATACATAACGGAGCATACTGCCGAATTCGGCATTACCGAAGATGATGTCTTCGTTTATACCTTTGAAGCCCCTGCTTCAAGCTCCACTGACCCCGAATACAAGAATATCCATAACGTATGGCTCAAATACGATATTGTCCCGAAGGTCTACCCCGCGCAGTGGGAGCTTTATCACGCAGGCGTTGACGAAATGCTCGAAAGCGACGCTCTGACTATCAAGCCAAAGCAGTTTGATATAAAGTTCGTTGGCACAGGTATAGTAGATAAACACGATAAGGACAGCGAAGCTCCCTACGAGCCTGTCGACCTTGACAAATTTGAGAACGACTTCATAGAATTTGTTGCAAGCAGAATAAGCAGATCACAGTTTAATCTCCCGGGAAAGCAGATCGGAAATATCATAACAATGATGTTTCGGTTTGCGACAAAGCCGGCAGATGAGCGCAAGGCTCTGACAGACTACATGAAAAGCCTGCTGAGCTTTTCTGTACTGTCAAAGGCAGTTCTCAACTTTAACAGCCTGCGAAGTGCAGAGATAGGCTCTGCAAAATACTTCGAGCTGGTCGATGACCTGTGCGACATTTTTAACGATGCGATAGACAGCTCCGACTATTCAGGTGTGTTTACCGATGAAGAGATAGGCAAGATAAAAGATGCACTTCCCTACCTTCTTGATATAGCTGTGCCTATCCTTATAGAGGACTTCAACAATGAGCACACCCTGGAAATGCTCTCCACAATGGTATCGGGCATGGGAGATGTAGTTTCTCAGCACGCAGCACAGAATATCAGCGGCCTTATCCAGAATATGGACAGCTACTACAACGGAGAAAAGAGCGTAGAAATAAAAAGAGGCTCTGCCCGAATAAACGGAACAGAGCTTGACAGAGCCCTCGTTTACAAGGACAGAGAACTTGAAGACCTCGGCTTTGACGAAACTGACATTGACTTTCTGCAAAGAGGCTACGATGTAAGCTACGGACTTGACATACCCGGGACAACCTCGCTTGATACTATTGATGAAAGCAGCAATATCCGCAGACTTTTTGAGGACTACCTGAAAAAGCAGAATATCACAGCCGATGAAGTGCAGATTTCCTCGGCAGTGCTTTCGGTCACCCGAGGATTTAACGAGCCCGAGACCACGGAAAACGAGCTCAGAACATCAATAAGCTTTGAGCTTTCAAAGCCGCTTGACGGCAGAGAGGTAAAGCTTCTGAGGCTTGCTGACGAGAAGATAACAGAGATACCCGTAAACGCCTCCGATGACCCCGACAGCAATCTCACCGAGGCCGCCTTTACCTACTCGGGCAGCGGACACTACGCTCTGGTTGTGCTGTCACCCAAAGCCGAGCCTGCAAAGGCAGCGGCAGCAATCAGCAAGGAGATCAAAAAGACTGAGACAAGCGGCAGCAATTGGCTGACTGTCATCGGTCTGACAGTCGGAGGATCGTGCATAGCTCTGGCGATAGCAACCGTTGTACTCAAAAAGAAGTACCATAAGTATTAATACTTAAAGCTAACCACAAGCTCTTCTCCTATCTTCATGGAGAGGAGCTTTCCTTTTTTGAGCCTTGCGGTAAAATCCGTATTATCTATACTGCCTTTAAGCTGAGTGACATTCTGCTTAACGCTGCCGACCTCAACCCCCTTGCCCGAAACAAGCTTATCTGTGACCTCGGCAATGCGCTTCACAGGAGAGGTCTCCGCCAGCTGTGAGGGGTCTGCAATATAGTTGAGCCCTCCCATAGAAATGCTTACCACCTTGTCAGCCTCGGAGAGGGTCAGACCCTTAATCGTTTCGGGCTCGGTAAAGGTGAATGACCAGCCGCCGTCCGCTGTTCTTTTCATATCGGCAGTGAAGTCCTGCTCACGCTCGGTAAAGCTTACCTGTGCGGCAAGCTCAGGGTCGAGCTTCTCGGGTCCTGCGCTCTCGGTATCAGCGCAGGCACACAAAAGCAGTGCTGTAATGACGGGTATAAAAACAAGTTTTCTCATAGCTTCTCCTTTGCAGAAAAAAACCGCCTTCATGTTGAAGACGGTCTGATCTTATGCCTCGAATTTTTTCAGTGTCAGAGGTATCTGCCTGAGAATGTCACGGGCAATTATCCCTCGGGGCGACATCACCTCGGACAGAGCCCTTGCGCTCTCCCCTATTATAAGCGCCGCTAAAATGCTGTTTTCCAAGGGCTTGTCGGGTCTCTGCGCCGTGAGGGACACAAGCGCACCTGCAAGCATATCTCCCGAGCCGCCCTTTGAAAGTGTCGTGCTTCCTGTCTGCACCACAACGCTCCGAGCGCCGTTTGTGACAATAGTTTCAGCACTCTTTGAGACAACAGTAACTCTGTATTTTTCTGCAAGCTCTGCCGCATAGCGCACTCTGTCCGACATAACATCGCAAACGCTCACACCGCAAAGCCTTGCAAGCTCCGCAGGGTGGGGCGTTAAGATGACCTCTGTCTTTTTCTTCAACAGTACATCTATATTCACGCAGAGTGAATTTATTCCGTCAGCATCAATAACAAGAGGCACCTCTGACATTTCTACAAGACGTTTTACAAGCTCCTCGGTCTGAGTATTGCACCCAAGGCCGCAGCCGACAAGCACCGCCGACGCTCCCCTGAGCCTATCCTCTATAATCGGCAGAGCCGAAGCCATCAGGGTTTCGCCGCTGCCTGCCCTTGTGTAGATGCACTCGGGGCTTGCAGGCGCAGTAATGTCTATGCACTTATCGGTGCTTAAAAGCTCAACAAGGCCTGCTCCTGTTCTGAGCGCAGCCTCGCAGGACATTTTCGCAGCCCCGAAATAACGGCTGCTGCCGCAGATGCAAAGCGCTCTGCCGAAGGTTCCCTTATGCCCCCACTCGGGTCTTTCGGGCAAAAGCTCCGACGCACTGCCGTCAAACAAGCTGATATGGTTTTCAAACTCCTCACAGCCCTTTTCTGCGCCCTCGGGGATACCGATATAGCAGACCCTTATCTCACCACAGTGATACCTTGCAGGCGATAGGTACATTCCGAGCTTTCCTCTGTGCATAGTCACAGTAAGGTCTGCTCTGACAGCAAGCTCCGAGACCTCACCGTTTCGGGCATTTGCCCCCGAGGGTATATCGCAGGAGATCATAAAGGCAGGAGACTTTTCAATATCAGAAAACAGAGGGCGCAGCTCCTCGCTTATCTCACCACGAAAGCCTGTTCCGAAAATGCAGTCCACCAGCACCCTTGCCGAGCAGATAAGCTCTTCCGAAGCTTTTTCGGTAACCTCTACTCCTTCGCTGAGCCTTTTCATAGCCGCAATCGCAAGCTCTGTCGAGGGCTTGCCGCAGCAGAGCACTAACACAGGCTTAAAGCCCCTTTTAGATAGTATCTCAGCCGCAACTATGCCGTCACCGCCATTGTTGCCCTTGCCGGCCAGTATCACAGGCTCACTGACAGAAAGCCTTACGCACTCCCTTTCTATCTCGTCAGCGAGAGCCTTTCCCGCGTTATCCATAAGCTCCGACAGGCTCACACCGATCTCATCGCTTCTCTTTTCTGCCCTTAACATCTGCGGTAAGGAATATATCTCCATAAGTCCTCCTATAGCTTTGCCCCCGTCAGTGACGAGGGCTGATCTCATTTTCTGTATGCCAATACTACCGCCACAGCGTAGTCACCGTCATGGCTTAAAGATACCGAAAAGCCGAAGTCCTCGGCGGCCTGTTCTGCCTTTCCGCTGAGGATAAGATACGGTGCTCCGAGCTCATCTCTCAGGCATTCTACCTCGGTAAGCTCAAACTCCCGAACCCCTGTCCTGAGTGCCTTTGAAAAAGCCTCCTTTGCAGCCCAGTTAGCCGCCATTGAGTCTGCCGGGTCTTTCTTTAACGAGAAATACTCCTGCTCCCTCGCCGAAAACACCCGCCTTACAAAGCTTTCCTTTGCAATGCTCCTTCTCATTCTGCCGATCTCAACTATATCAGTTCCCACCGAGAACGGCGCATCTATCCTATTCTTCATCGTCTTCGTTCTTGAACTCTTCAAGAAGCTTTACTGCGTCTTTTCTGATCGGTGCAGGCAGAGCCTTGACTATCAGTGTGAGCATTTCTGCCTCGGGAGTGAAAATAACAGTTGTGTTTCCAAGCGACTTATGCTTGAAGCTTATATAGTAGTCATCAAGCTCGCTGTTATTTGCACTTGCAATTACAAGAGTGTGGTCATCGGGCACTTCAAAGCCGTCACTGTCCTTGCCTATTGCTGTGACTGTCTGACACTTGAAGGTCACAAGGCGCTTTCTTGAGCGCTGTGCAATTATCTTGTCAATATCGACCTCTCCGTTTGTGAAGATATACTCATACTCCAGATCCATTCGTGTTGTAAGCTGATATCCTCCGAAGAGTGCCAGTCCTGCAAGGAGCACTCCTATCATCATAATATACGTTCCCATCAGAAACATAAAGCAAGCAGCAGCCAGCGCCACACTCGCTACCATAAGCAGATACTTAGATGTTTTCTCTCTCTGTGACAGTTCCTTGCGAACTATCTGTTCCTTAAAGCTATCCATTTTTGTCCTCCTGAAAAAATATCTTTGTATATTATAGCACATTCCGCACAAAATGTAAAGCCTTGATCTAAGATCGTTCACAGCAGGGGGACTTGTAAAAAAACAGCTTTACTTTTTTTATAAACTGTGGTATAATTCCATAAGAGAGATTCGGAGGTGCGGAAGATGGAAAATGAGTTTCAGCTTTGTCAGGGTGTGAATGTTGATAACACCGACAAGCTATGCTCGGTGATAGTGACCGAAAATGACGGCTTTACAGGCTCGCTGTCGGCGGAGCTGATTGCTCCTGCGGTTAAGGCTTTCCTTGATAAAGTGCCCGAGCCCGTGTTTTTCTTTCTGGAGCTCCCCGAGGATATAGATGACTACTCCCTCTACTACCTTGACAACTGCACCCGTGAGGTAGCTTATGCAGTAATGAAGCGCTTCGGCGAGCTGCTTGTTCAGGACGGTGTTTCACGCTTCGGCTTCGGGTCAAACAAAACGGGCGAGGAGCTTTACTTCAAGGATTATCAGGAGTTTATGCTCTACAGTGAAGAGCCCGAGCGCTATCTTGAGGGGCTTAAAAAACTCGGTACAAAAATATGTGATAAGCGTGATAATGCAATTTTCCTCGGCGACCTTATCAGCAAGAAGAACGAGGGTGTGCTCACTGAGGTTGAGCTTAACGGCGAGACTGTGTTTGATATTCCCGAGGCTCTCGAAGAGGCAGGAATGTACCGCAGTGAAGCTGAATAGGTGAGTCTATGCTTTACATAATGAGACACGGTCAGACTGACTGGAACGTGAAATTTAAGCTTCAGGGGCGCACTGATATTCCCCTGAATGATAACGGCAGAGATATGGCAAGGCAGGCACATGATGAGTATCTGAACGTGCATTTTGACATCTGCTTCTGCTCTCCCCTAAAAAGGGCGAGGGAAACCGCCGAGCTTCTGCTTGAGGGCAGAGATGTCCCGATAATCATTGATGACAGGCTCAGAGAAATGAGCTTCGGCATTTATGAGGGAAAGGAAAACGCCATTGAAGATACCGACAGCCCGATATATACCCTTTTCCATGACCCTGAGAACTATAAAACTCCTGTCGAAGACGGAGAAAGCTTTGATGAGCTTTTCGCAAGAACGGGCGAGTTTCTGAGAGATACCGTGAAGCCTCAGCTTGACAAGGGGCTTGATGTGCTGATAGTGGGGCACGGGGCAATGAACTGCAGTATAATATGTCAATTGAACAATGTACCGATAAGTGAATTCTGGAGTGCAGGGATAGAAAACTGCAAGCTGAAAAAATTACTATAAACTGGAGGTCTGAATATGAACATCTGGCATGACATTAATCCAAAGAGGATCACAAATGAGCTTTTCACAGCCGTCATTGAGATAAGCGAGGGCTCAAAGGTCAAGTATGAGCTTGACAAGGAGACAGGTCTACTGCGTATGGACAGGATACTTTACACCTCGACCCACTATCCTGCAAACTACGGCTTTATCCCACGCACCTACGCAGAGGACGGCGACCCTCTCGATGTGCTGGTGCTCTGCTCGCAGAAGCTGGCTCCGATGTCGCTGGTGGATTGCTTCCCTATCGGAGTTATCATTATGCTTGATAACGGTGCCGCTGACGAGAAGATAATCTGCATACCCGAGAACGACCCGACCTACAATGTCTACAGGGACATCTCCCACCTGCCGAAGCATATCTTTGATGAGATGTCGCATTTCTTCTCGGTATATAAGGCACTTGAGCATAAGGACACCGTAATCGACGATGTCAAGGGCTGCGAGGAAGCGAAAAAGATCATCACAAGCTGCATTGACCGCTACATAGAGAGCTTCTGCAAGTAAGCAGCGAGCCCGCTGCGCCGATACGCAGTATAAAACAGAAAGTCCACACCCGAAAGTGTGGACTTTTTATATTTGCGTATTATACTGAGATCAAGCCTTGAAGCCGGGGCACTCGATAACGTTGCCACTCTCGTCCTCAAATCTGAGGTCTGCGATATAGAAGCAAGCGTCATTCGGGATAGACCATCTCATAATTGTGAGATACTGAGCAGAATCTGTATCAGCGAATACAGCGTCAGGCTTGATACCGGGTCTCATAACGAGCTCATAGCTGCCCCACTCAGAAACCCACTCTGCCTCGCCGAACTCATAAAGCTGGTTCCAGCCGAGGGAATCCTCTGACTCACCGGGCTGTGTGCAGAAAGCACCCATGAAGTTACCAGGAACAAGAGCCTCGGAGCCGTCATCAGCAACGAAGTTTCCAACTGCCTTAGTTACAACATCGCACTTAACTGTGAAGACCTTAGGCAGGTCAGCGGTGTGACCCTCAAAGAGCTTAGCCATGTTGAATCTGATCTTAGGAATCTTATAAGCCTCCATATCCTCGTCGAAGTCCTTAACAGTAACCTTCATCATAGGAACGCCTGCAACCTCTTCGATCTCGAAGTCACAGTTAGACTCATCATTCTCAAAGTTCTGCTCTGCCATGCAAGCAAGACCGTAATCCTCAGCAGACTTGCCTACCTCGAATGTTACGGAAGCACCCTCATAGTTAGCAAGAGTTGCGGGCATCTCGGAAATATCCTTAGGAGCCTCAGCCTCTTCGCCGCCCTCTGCTGTAGACTCAGCAGGAGCCTCAGTTGCAGCTGTAGTAGTTGTTGTAGCCTCAGTAGTAGTTGTAGTCTCTGCAGTAGTAGTTGTTGTCTCAGCCTTGGAAGACTCAGTCTTTGAAGAGCTGTCAGAATCTCCGCAGGCAGTAAGCATAGCTGCTGTCATTGTGAGAGCAAGAATGCTTGCAATTACCTTTTTCATTTTAATAACCTCCAATTTCATACTCGGTCAAAGCCTGACCGATACCAATTTACATTTTGTATTATATCACAATAAACGCCCATTTTCAATATCCTATTTGCACAATTAATAACCCTGTTTTCGTATACTTTCCACAGAAAACGATTACTTTTTCCTACAAATTGACCAAAATCTAAAGAAATAAGCGCAAAAAAAGAGGCCCCCCGAAGGAGACCTCTGAATTGTATTACCCAATAGAGATTACTTTCTCTTAGTAACTACGAGAGCTGCACCTGCAAGTGCGATACCTGCAAATACGAGACCTGCTGTAGCACCTGTAGCTGCTGTCTTGTCGGTAGCATCGCTTCCGCCGCCGGCTGCTGATGTTGTGCCTGTTGTCTTGGTTGTGCCGCCTGCATTGTTTGCAGTAGATGTTGTGCCTGCCTTGCTGCTGTCGTCAGCCTTCTTGGAGCTCTCATCGTCAGCCTTCTTGCTGGAAGAATCTGTAGGAGCAGCGGAAGAATCAGTGTTGCCGCCCTCAGCTGCTGCACCGTCATAGATGTTGCCTGTGGAGCTCTTTACAGTTGCTGTTACCTTAGCATTTGTAAAGTGACCAACCTGAATGTTGAAGCCCAGTGTAGATGTTCCGTCCTCGTTCTGACCGAACTCAGCTCCGCCTGCATCAACTGCTGCCTGAATGTCAGCACCTGTGTAGGTGTATGTGAATGTGTGAGCACCTGTGTTTACAAACTCAGACTCCTCGTGCTCGCCAAGACCATCATTGATCTCTGCGTGTGTGCAGGTATTAATGCTCTGTGCATCATTTGCGAATACATTGAATACCTGATATACATTCTCCTCAGCAGCTGCATCAGGATCGTCAGCGTGCCACTCAACCTTTGTAGCATCGTCCATCTCGATAGTGAAGTCAATTGTGATAGCGGAAAGATCAGCATCTGTCAGAAGAATCTGTGCCCACTGACCGTTGAACTTTACTTCACCGCAGTCCCACTTGTTAAGATCTGTAGCGCCCTTCTTAACCTTAGGAGTAACGCCGTCGTCCTCAAACATAAACTTGATAGGTGTCTCCTCCTGGTCAGCAGGAGCCTTACCTGTCCATGACTTCTGTACTGTGTACATATAAGCCTCAGAAGTAGCTGCACTTACCGGGATAGCCATAGAAGCAACCATTGTGAGAGCTGCTGCCGAAGCCATTACTTTAGAAAATTTCATAGTTTTTCCCTCCAAATTTTAATATCAATAGATTGTACCTTGAATTGGGTATTCAATTCTAAGAGTAATTATAACAGAATTATCACAAAAAATCAAGTGTTTATCACAAGTTTTTCAAAAAAAAATGTTGTAAATTCTGCCGATTTTATCTCCATTCTTTTGGTGATTAGTAACAGAAAACGTTTACTTGACCTGCAAAGCAGAAACCCTCGCAACAGCGAGGGTTTATGAATTATTAATGCTCCTGAACCAGCGAGAATGACACGCCAACCTGCTTGCCCTCATAAGTAGCAATGTACTCAGAGCCTGTGCCCTCAAGTGTCGGAGTTCCGTCTTCGGACACCGAAAGGATAGCCTTCGGGAGCTTTTCAAGGTAGAGCTCCTTGGTCTCGCCCGGATAGTTATTATCATAAACCTGAAGCATATACTTTCTGTGGCACTCGGAATCCTGCACAAGGCCGATCACATTTACCGTATGGGTATCGTCTATCGTTGTAACCACGGGAATTCCAAGGCTGAGCTGCTCAACTATCAGGTCGAACTTATCCTCGCCCTCGTTGAGGTTAAACTCATCTGCACTGTCGTCCCACTGCATAGCATTGAGCCTGTACAGGCACTTTGCGAACTCAGCATCGTTTTTTGAATAGCCCGAGTCTATCTTCTTCGAGCCGTTTGCAATATCAAGCGAGAGAAGCTGAACATCTTTCCATGTAAGGTTTGCGCCCTCGATCTCAGTCTTTACAGGTACCCAGCCCTTGTTCTTGCAGTCGAACTGGTAATCCTCCTTGACCATAAGGGTATCTCCGCCCGAGGTAAAGTCAAGGTACTGCTCTACATCAGCATACTTATCTGAAAACAGCTTGCAGTCAAGGCTGTGAAGCTGTATCCTGTTCTCATAGGACTCAGCGATCTTTGTTCCGCCGAGGTCATAGCCTGCCGCCTTAACCTTGATGTCGCTCTTATCGGCAGGTTCGATATCACCGAGCGAGAGCTGAACATTTCCGACATACCAGTCTCTTGCAAGCACTGCCATACCGAAGTCAACGCTTGCAGTAGTGGTCGTTCTGAAATTCTTGAACGAGAAGCCGTTGGTCTTGGGGTCAAAGCCGGTATTATAAAGAGAATAGCCCTTTATTGAATCATCATTGTTCTTGAATTCAACTATATCATAATTGAGAGTGGTAACTATCTGCTTGTAAACATCATCAAGAGCGTTCGCATCGGAAGCATTGTAATACTTACCGTCAGTCTGCGAAGCCATTTCCTGAAGCCATGCTCTGTCTATATCACGGCCGAGACCTATTGTCAGCACTATGATATTCTTCTCTCTTGCCGCCTCAGCGATAGTTTCAATAGAGACAGGGTTGCTCTCATCGGACTGTCCGTCTGTGAGCATAACGATAATATTTCTGTACTTTCCGCCGTCGGAGTTATCAAACTCATCAATGCAGTTCATAAGAGCAGTCTGGCTGTGAGTTCCATCGAAGAACTCATCAAGCTCTCTTATACCCTCAAGCGTATCGTAAAGCTGCTCTCTGTCGGTAGTGAAATCAGCCATTCTGCTGTAGCTTCCCGTAAACTTGCTGATACCTACAAGATAGTCATTGTCAAACTTGTTTATAAGGTTTTTGGTAAAGTCAATTCTCTTGAACTCAAGGTCATTCTCGGGCGAGGTCGGGCAAAGCTCAACAGGATACATCGAGCCCGAGTTGTCTATAAGGAAGTTTACCCTTGTGGTAGGCTTCTCGTTAGCTGTCTCCTCAACACCTACAACGTAAGTGCCGAGTATCGCAATATCGGCTGAAACAGTTCCTGCCGCCTTATCAATTACCGAATCGACCTTTGTATAAGTAGTTTTCTCCGAGTCAAACCTCAGCACTGTCAGCCCGTCAAGCGAATAGCCTGCACGGTCAAGCTTATCCTTGTCGATCTTGAAGCTTATATTCGCCTTGCTGAACTTATGGTCGCTGTAAGCATCATAAGCAGTGGACACAATACTCGTATTAGCGGAGATACCGAACAGATCAAGCTGAGACATAGTAACGCTCGCAACGTTAGCATCGCCCTCAACAGTCAGAGTACACTCGCCTATCGAACGCTCGATAGAAACAACTCTTTCGCTGTCCTTTGTTTTTCCGTCAGTCATAGCAGTTCTCGGATCAAGCCCTGCCATAAGCTCATAGCCGTCATACAGACCGTCGCCGTCAGTATCGGGCTTTGTGGGATTGGTTCCGACTTTTATTTCGTCACCGTCTATCATGCCGTCGCCGTCAGTGTCCTCTCCCTGAACATTCAGCGTCTGCTTGATTTCCTCAGCATTATTAACACCGTCTCCGTCCCAGTCCTCTGCGTCATAGAACTCAGTCTCCTTGAACGTAGTACTTATATCAAGCTTCGAGATAACCGACTTTGCCATAGCTATCCTGTTATCACGGCTGACTTTAATACCGATCAGCACACAAACTATTATCAGCGCGCCAAGCACCGATGCCATAGTGATCAGCATTATTTTCTTTTTGCGCTTCGCCTTCTCCACGCTCATGATGAAAGCGTCGCCAGGGTTCATATTAAGGTTTTTCCTTGCCATCAGCAGAATTCTCCTTTATAATGTAATAAAAGGCGGACTACCCCTATCCGCCCATAGTTCTACATTTATAATTTTATCACCTGCACATAATTATTTCAATAAACAATTATGAACACTCTTTCAATTTTCTGCTCAGGCTTAATACTTTATTAACTATCGTCGGAAACCGACTCCGACAGCGCCCTCGTGACCCTTGCCCGAAGCTCTTCTCCGCTGCCCGAAAAGCCCGAAATTCCGGCAGTTTTTCTCCAGTCGGGCATAGAACGCTCCGACATATCCAGATAGCGCAGCCTTACCGCCCCCTGTATTTCCATCGGAAGCTCCTGCACCATTTGCTCACACTTTTCTATCCTTTTGCCAAGCAGCACAGTCTCCCTCAGCATATCAAGAATGCTGTTTTTCTCTCTGTGAACCGACAGCCACGAGGGCTCAACTCCCCTTTTCTTAGCCTCAGCCAGAAAAGCAAGCCTTTCTCTGAGCTTCAGGTCAAGCCGCTTTTTGCGAAGCACCATGCTTCTGTACCGCCCGAGAAGCCTTGTCGCACTGCCGCCGCCCGACACTGAGACTGCACTCCTGTTATATCTGCGCCCGTCAGCCTCCGCAATTGAAAGGGCTTCTATAGCCTTCCCGAAGTCCTTTCCCGTGAGCATTTTTATCATGTATCTCTCAGCCTCGTTCATTTTTTCACTCTCCTTTTCTTTTGTACAGACATTTGTACTTTCCCTGTGTTATTATAATGTCAGGGCAGGAAGCTGCCGTCTTTCAAAAAATCAAAATTCTGTAAAAATCCGCTTGACAATTTCGGAAAATTGTAGTATACTGTGTTTAACGCAGGAATATTTACAGCTTTCTGTAATCTCTATAGATATTATAATACAGATTTCTGTAATTGTCAAGAGCTATCCTAAATTTTTTCTCAGGGGGTCATTTTATGAGCGAGATGTATGACAGAATTGAAGAGCTTTGCAAAGAAAACAGCATTACGGTAACTCAGCTTTGCAGAGAGCTTTCTATCACAAGAAGCTGTCTGTCCGAGCTTAACAAGGGCAGAACGGAAACGCTGTCCGCAAAGTACACGGCAAAGATTGCCGACAGGTTCGGAGTGAGCGTGAAGTATCTCACCGAGGGCGGTGAACGTGACCTTGATGAGGAGCTGAAATTTGCACTCTGGGGCGGTGCCGAGGGCGTTACCGAGGAAATGCTCGAAGAAGTAAGGCAGTATGCAAGAATGGTAAAAATGCGTGAGGACAACAGAAAGAAGGGTGATAAATGACAGATATAAGAGAAATATGGCAGGTCTGCGAGGAAGAGGGCATACGCATCGACACAATAGACTGCAAGGCGTGCAGCTCGTTCTCGATAATGTACGGCGGAAACTGCTTTATAGCTGTCAGCAGCGCCCTGCCCGAAAGGCTTCTGAAGGAGCACACTGCTCACGAGGTCGGGCACTGTGTCAAGGGGGCTTTCTACAACGAGAGCGCACCTCTCGACCTTGTATCTCAGCACGAATACAGAGCCGACAAATGGGCAATAGAAAAGCTTATTCCCAAAGATCAGCTTGTACGGGAGATCACTAAAAACGGCAACGACAACCTATATCTCCTTTCCGAGTGCTTCGGCGTAAGCGAGGATTTTATCAAAAAGGCCTGCATCTACTACGGGCTCTACATCGAATAGGCAATTTTAGGTAATAGGTAATAGGGAACAGGGAATAGGTGAGGTATCGCCTGCGGCGATGATTTAAAATGGGGCTGCGCCCCATACCCCTAGGTGATAGGTTATAGGTAATAATTAAGGCTCCGAAAAAAATCGGAGCCTTTTACTTTATCTGCTTTTTTCAGAACATCAAATGGAAAAGTCTGCACTATCTGCGTGCCCGAATGGGCATCCGTCAGCGAAGCTGACACCATACCTATTCCCTATTCCCTATTCCCTATTACCTATTATCTATCACCTGTTCCCTGTTCCCTATTACCTAACACGGTATCCTGCTTTGCGGATTGCGGATTTCATGGCTTCAAGGTCGGCTGTGCCGTCGGTGCCGACAATTGCTCTGTTCTCCTGATAGGAAGCTTTAGCGTATGTCACACCTGAAACCCCCGTAAGAGCCTTCTCGACCGCAGCTGTGCAGTGGTCGCACATCATGCCCTTGATTTTCAGAGTGACCTCATTCGGGTCGGAGGGTCGGTCAGCCTTGAAAAGGTTAAGTCTCAGGGCATTTGTCACCACGCAGAAGGAGCTCAGGCTCATTGCCGCCGCACCGAACATCGGGTCAAGCCGCCAGCCCAGAACAGTATAGAAAACTCCTGCCGCAAGCGGTATACCAAGCGAATTATAGATCAGCGCCCAGAATAGATTCTGCCTTATGTTTCTCATCACTGCCTTTGACAGCTTTATAGCCGTGACCGCATCTCCAAGATCGTTTTTCATAAGAACAATGTCAGCCGCCTCAACTGCGATATCTCTGCCTGCTCCGAGGGCTATTCCCACATCGGCGGAGCTAAGTGCAGGCGCATCGTTTATGCCGTCGCCTACCATTACCGTGCAGGCGCCATTCTCTTTGAGCTCCCCTATTATCCTCGCCTTATCCGAGGGCAGAAGCCCCGCCCTTACCTCGCTGACACCGAGCTCTTTGCCGACTGCCTTTGCAGTCCTCTCGTTGTCGCCTGTGAGCATAACGGTCTTTATACCCATTTTTTCAAGCTCTGCGACCGCTGCTGCCGAGCCTTTCTTTATTTTGTCAGCTATGCAAAGCAATCCCGAGAGCTTTCCGTCTGCCGCAGCATAAAGCGTTATACCGCCCTCGTTCGCAAAGCTTTCAGCGTCCGGCTTCGCAGGTGAAATATCAGCCCCCGACTGCGACATAAGAGCCGCATTTCCGATAACTATATCGTGTCCGTTTACCTTGGCAGTAATTCCTCCGCCCTGATGTTCGGCATAGTCCGAAGCTTCATAAAGTCTCTCTCCGCTGTTCTCGGCAAAGCTGACCACCGCCCTTGCCAATGGGTGCGAGGACAGCTTCTCCGCAGAGGCGGCCAGCCTTATAAGCTCACTTTCCTCCATTCCGTAGGCGGTAAGCTTTACAAGCTCGGGTCTGCCCTCCGTGCAGGTGCCCGTCTTGTCAAGGACTGCCGTGTCTGCCCTGTGTGCAGTTTCAAGAGCCTCCGCAGACTTGATAAGAATGCCCAGTGATGCCGCCTTTCCCGTCCCGACCGTGATTGCCGTAGGTGTTGCAAGCCCCAGTGCGCAGGGGCAGGAAATAACCAGTACAGCGATAGCCATTCCGAGCGAAAACGCAAAGCTCTTCCCTGCCAGAAGCCACACTATCAAAGAGATAACTGCGATACCTATGACTACAGGCACGAACACTCCGCTTATCTTATCTGCCAGCCTTGCGACAGGTGCTTTTGTTGCGGAAGCGTCCTCAACAAGGCGTATCATCTCGGCCAGTGTGGAATTATCGGCAGTACGCTCACAGCGGCATTTCGCATAGCCGCTTGATATGACCGAAGCACTCATAAGCTTGCTCCCTACCGCCTTTTCTGAGGGCAGGCTCTCGCCCGTGAGGGCTGACTCATCAGCCGTGCAGGCGCCCTCAATAACCTCGCCGTCACAGGGCACACTCGCTCCCGAGCGCAGAACGAAAATATCCCCGACTGCGACCTCCTCGGCAGGAACTTCCTGCTCCTTACCATCACGGAGAACTATCGCCGTTTTCGGAGCCAGGCTTACAAGCTTTTTAACCGCATCGGCAGTTTTTCCCTTCGACCTTGCTTCAAGGTACTTGCCCACATCAATAAGCGTCAGTATCATTGCGCAGGACTCAAAATACAGGTTCATCATATTATTGTGGGCGGAAGTCATATCTCCCCTGCCCATATAGTAGGCTATCATATAAGTGCCGTAAAGGCTGTATATAAACGAAGCCGAAGCCCCCAGAGCGATAAGGCTGTCCATATTCGGAGCACGGTGGAAAAGCGCCTTGAAGCCGTTCCTGAAATAGTGAAAGTTAATCGCCGAGACCACAAAAGCCAACACAAGCTGTGTAAGTGCAAAGATCATCATATTCTTGTGCCCTGTGAAGATCGCAGGCATAGGCAGACCTATCATGTGACCCATACAAAGATAAAAAAGCGGCACTAAAAAGCCCACAGACCACCACAGCCGCTTTTTCATAAGCTTGGCGTTCTCTGCTGTTTTGTCGGTGATGTCGGCTGTCTGCTTTTTGTCAGCCGAGGCAGGTGATGCGCCGTAGCCTGCGTGGGATACCGCCGAGATTATGCTCTCGGGAGCACATTTTTCGGGGTCGAACTCGACATTCATGCTGTTAGTGAGCAGGCTTACGCTGACGTCCGACACGCCCTCGACCTTTGAAACTGCTTTCTCAACGTGCGCCTGACAAGCCGCACAGGACATTCCGCTGACATCAAATTTCTGCTTCATTATCTCACCGCCCTTTTGTAGTTAGCTGTCTCTATTATAATATTTTGTCCCGATATTGTCAAGTATACAAAAGAAGTATAAAATGCCGCAATCAAGCTAAATCACTGAAAGAGCGTCCTTAGAGAACAGTTTTTTGTTTGGTTTTCCGCTTGAAATACGGGCTCGGATATGATATACTTATAAGGCTACTGAAAAATAAACACAGGAGGACTAAAATGGCAAAGCTTGAAGATGAGATAAAAAGACGACGCACCTTTGCGATAATCTCCCACCCTGACGCTGGTAAAACTACCCTTACCGAGAAGTTTCTGCTTTACGGCGGTGCTATCGCTCAGGCGGGTGCTGTAAAGGGCAAAAAGACCGCAAGGCACGCAACCTCTGACTGGATGGAAATAGAAAAGCAGAGAGGTATCTCTGTTACTTCGTCGGTAATGCAGTTCCAGTATGAGGGCTTCTGCATAAATATCCTTGACACCCCGGGACATCAGGATTTCTCCGAGGACACCTACCGCACACTTATGGCGGCAGACTCCGCTGTAATGGTGATAGATGCTTCAAAGGGTGTTGAGAACCAGACCAGAAAGCTTTTCAAGGTCTGCGTTATGAGACATATACCGATATTTACCTTCATAAACAAAATGGACAGAGATTCAAGAAATCCGTTTGACCTTATGGAGCAGATAGAGTCTGAGCTCGGCATACAGACCTACCCCGTGAACTGGCCTATAGGCTCGGGAAAGGAATTCAAGGGAGTGTATGTGCGTGACAAGGGGAGCATAATCTCCTTTATCCCCGATTCGGAAATGGCATTCGGAAAGAACAAGATAGCCATGCAGGAGGTTGACCTAACAAGCCCTGAGCTTGACAGCATGATAGGCGAACAGCTCCATGAAACGCTCTCCGAGGACATTGAGCTCCTTGACGGCGCAAGCTACGAGTTTGACCTCGAAAAGGTAAGACAGGGAGAGCTGACCCCCGTGTTCTTCGGTTCGGCGCTTACAAACTTCGGAGTTGAGCCCTTCCTTGAAAGCTTTTTGCAGATGACTACCTCACCGATGGCAAGGAACTCCTCAAAGGGCATTATCGACCCCTTTGACCCCGAGTTCTCAGCCTTTGTGTTCAAGATACAGGCAAACATGAACAAGGCTCACAGAGACAGGCTCACCTTTATGAGAGTATGCTCGGGCAAGTTTGACAAGGAAATGGAAGTGCTCCATGTTCAGAGTGGAAAGAAAATGCGCCTTTCTCAGCCTCAACAGATAATGGCTCAGGAGCGTGAGATCATAGATGAGGCCTATGCAGGCGACATCATCGGTGTGTTCGACCCGGGTATTTTCTCGATAGGCGATACGGTGTGCTCTCCTAAGAACAGCTTTGAGTTTGAGTCTATCCCGACCTTTGCTCCCGAGCACTTTATGAGGGTGCGTCAGAAGGACACACTCAAAAGAAAGCAGTTTGTAAAGGGCATTACCCAGATAGCACAGGAGGGTGCTATACAGATCTTCCAGGAGCCTGACACAGGTATGGAAGAGGCTATCGTGGGCGTTGTCGGTGTGCTCCAGCTTGAGGTGTTCGAGTACAGAATGAAAAACGAATACAACGTTGAGCTTTTCAAAGAGGGTCTGCCCTACTCCTATATCCGCTGGATAGACAATAAGGATATTGACCCCAAGAGCTTAAAACTCTCCTCAGATACAAAGCTTGTGGTTGATTTCAGAGGAAACTACCTTCTGCTTTTCTCCAGCGAGTGGAATATCCGCTGGGCGCTTGAGAAGAATGAAGGACTGGAGCTCTCGGAATTTAACAGAGGCGCATTACAGTGATAACAAAGACCGCAGAGGTTTTTCTGCGGTCTTTCATTCTGTATTTTATTTGCCTGTACACAAACGCTCGGAAAGCTCGGCTATCTGAACTTCCGTCAGGCCGCAGTCTCTGAGGTAAGCCTCAGAAGCAGTTTGCAGATCGGAACCCTCACCTGCATTGTCAGTCAGGTAGATAATGAAGCTCTCAAACAGGTTGTCAGCAATAGTGTTGTACTGCTCTTCATTCTTTTCCAAGGTAACTCCGTAGTAGTTCTTGAATGTCACCATGTAGTCGGCTTTCAGTTCGTCATACTCCGCACCCGCCAAAGCGCTCAGCATACAGATAACAAAGCCCGTTCTGTCCTTGCCCTCAGTGCAGTGTACAAGAATAGGCCCTTCGCTGTCAAGGGCTTTTATAAGCGCCTCTCCGAGGCTCTTTCTGTAAGCCTCGCTCGCATAGTCAGCACCAAGCGATGCAGGTGCGACCCTTCCCTGCTCATAAAGGCTCTTAAAATAAGGGGAATTAAAATCCTCACCTGCAAAGTAGCCTGCGATGTCCTCGTCATTGTCTGCAAGATCAATTATGAAGCCGATGCCTGCCTGCTCTGCAAGCTTGTCAGCATAGGGGGCTCTGTTATACTTGTTGTCACAGGGAGATGCACTTCTGTAAAGTGCGCCGTCTGCGATCATTCCGACCTTTACCTCACGGAAGTTTGCAAACTCCTCATCGCTCTCGAACTTCTCACGCTCGTTCTCATATTTGAGTGAAAAAGCCTGCTGTATATCACTGTACTTGCCCTTCTCATTCAGAGTGAAGGTGGCACTCATACCCTCGGTCATGCCTGCCACGACCCAGAGGTCCTCTCCGCAGTTCTGCTGTACATTCACATAGCCGCTGCCCGGATAAGCAACAAGAAGGTTTTCTCCCTTGCGTGAGTAATACCCGTTAAAGAAAGGCAGGTCCTTGAATTCATATCCGTTTGAGAGGGTAACATCTACGCTGTCGCCGTATTCAAAGCCATGCTCTATGAACTCATCTCCCGGGATATTCGCTAGAATACCGCCGAACTTATCATGTGTTGTCACATCATCAACAGTGACCGAGATCACCTCGTCAGTTGCCTTTTCAGCGACCGAGCTTGTCTTATTTTCTGCCGAGAAAGAAGAATCCTCATTCTTGCTGCCGCACGCACTGAAAGCGGCTCCTGCTATTGCTGCCGCAGCAAATGCAGCTGCGAGTTTTTTCCATTTCATGTAAACACGATCCTTTCGTTGTATGCTAAAAAAATCACCACTGATAATATATACGAAAAGAATAAAACTTCTGGCAACAGAAAATTATAAAAATTTAAACGTTTTCGACAACAATGAGTGCAAGTTTCTGTTATGAAGGATAAATTTTTGATATAAACATCAGTCTCATTCCTGTATAATTGGAACAAAGAAACGCAAGGAGGGTTCTGCTATGAAAAGATTTGAAGGCTACATGAAAGGCGTTGACCTCGGAGGCTGGCTGTCTCAGGGCTCTTATGAGAAGGAGCACCTTGACAGCTTTATCCACGAGGAGGATATAGAAAAGCTTGCAGGCTGGGGACTTGACCATGTCCGCCTGCCGATAGACTACAATGTGCTGCAGGACGAGGACGGAAACTTTATCCCCTCGGGCTTCGGCTACATTGACAATGCAATTGCGTGGTGCAAAAAGTACGGTCTGCATATTGTGCTTGACCTGCACAAAACTCAGGGATTTATTTTTGATGATGAAGAATATGTCGGCTTTTTCAAGGACGAGGTGCTGCAGGAGCGTTTCTATCGTCTATGGGAGGAGTTTGCAAGGCGCTACGGCACAATGACCGACACGCTCGTGTTTGAGCTTCTCAACGAAGTTACCGACCCCGAGTTCAGCCCCACATGGAATAAGATAATCAGAACTGTTATCGAAAGGATAAGGGCTATCGCTCCCGAGGTAAAGATACTTGTCGGCAGCTACTGGAACAACTCTATAGATGCGATTAAGGATCTTGACGATCCCTATGATGAGAACGTCGTATACAACTTCCACTGCTATGAGCCGCTGATTTTCACACATCAGGCAGCTGGCTGGGTAAAGCAGATGAATAAGGATTACCGCATTGCATACCCGGGTGATGTAAAGCAGTACCTGAAGGACAGCAAGGAGCTTCAGATGGAATATATGGATCACAGCGAGATCGCAGGCGAGGGCTACTCGGCTGAGTACTTTGTAAAGCGCTTTGATAAGGCAGTAAAGCTCTGCGAGGAGAAGGGCACTTCACTTTACTGCGGAGAATACGGTGTTATCGACTATGCTTCTCCCGAGGACACACTGCAGTGGTTCAAGGATATTCACGAAGCATTTGAGCGTTTCGGCATAGGCAGAGCCGCTTGGAGCTATAAGCAGATGAACTTCGGCCTTTCGGACGAAAGACTTGACGGCATAAGAGAAGAGCTTATAAAATATCTATAATAAAGACAAACTCCCGAAGAGCTTTTCTTCGGGAGTTATTATTTACGATGTTATTTTCAGAACATTCAAAAGCAGTATCCAGCTCATTCCATAGTAGGAGACCACCGCTACCAGGTCATTTATCGTTGTTATCAGCGGCCCCGAGGCTACCGCAGGGTCTACCTTTATCTTCTTGAAAAACAGCGGGATAAGTGTTCCGACTGCGCTTGATATCAGCATCGCCAGTACCAGTGACACTCCTATACAGCCCGACACAGCATAAGAAAACAGCAGCGTTTTATGCTTGATCAGATAGATATACAGCCCTATCAGCACAAAAGAGATCGAGCCTAAAAGCAGACCGTTACAAAAGCCTACTCTCATTTCCTTTGTGACGAGATGGAACTTCTGTCCCGCCGTAAGGTTCTCGTCCATAAGCACTCTTATTGTTACCGCCAGCGACTGCGTACCAACGTTACCTGCCATATCAAGTATCAGCGACTGGAACGCCATTATGATAGTCAGCTGAGCCACAACCTTCTCAAACGTTCCAACCACTGTTGAGACCACTATTCCAAGTCCCAGCAGTATCAGAAGCCACGGCATTCTCTTTTTCATGCTCTGCGTCAGAGTTTCATTCAGATCCTCCTCCGCAGTAAGACCTGCCAGCATGGCATAGTCCTCGCCCATCTCGTCATCGACAGCCTCGATGATGTTCTGCGAGGTTATAACTCCAAGCAGCCTGTTTGAATCATCAAGCACAGGAACTATACTCTCCGAGTAATCCTTCAGCTTTTCGATACAGTCAGCAGTCTGCTCGGTTGCATACACATAGGGGAAGCTCGACGCTATCAGCGAATCAAGCGATGCCGAGCTCCTTGCAGTGATAAGGTCTTTAAGGTCAATAGCTCCGCAGAACTCATTTTCCTCGTCCACCACAAACAGAGTTGTGATATTGTCATTCTCCTCCGCCTGCGAAACAAGCTCATTCATCGCCTGCTTTATCGTCATACCCTCTTTGATAATGATACAGTTCGTAGTCATTCTGCTTCCGATCTCATCTTCATCAAATGAAGCGATAAGCTGTATTTCCTTCTTTACCTCAGCAGGCAGGAGATCAATTATCAGAATACGCTTGTTCTTGTCGATCTCTCTCAGCATTTCCGAAGCGGTATCCGTATCGAGCCTTTCGATAATGGCTGCCGCCCTTTTAATGTCCATCTCACTGATGAACAGCACCGACTTCTCCTCGTCAAGGTGCTCAAAAATATCCGCCAGAATGTCCAGACTGCACACTCTGTAGAACTTTTTTCTCTCCTGTTCGGAGAGCTTCTCAATTACATCAGCGATATCACTTTCGTGGTAATCCTCCAGCCTGTTCATAATGGCCTTCGGAGTATCATTGCTCCTGATTATTCCGATAATTTCGGATTCATAATCGGGCTTTACGGCGTTCTGCTCGCCGTTCATTACTTCATTTTCTTCCATTTGCTACTCCTCCGTTTCATTTCCGAGGTCTTATCCTCTTTATGACGTAAGGGACAATTGGGCATAATAATACCGTATATGCTTCAGGGCACATACGGACACAGAAATATCCTAGTCAGCTCTCAGTGAAATAACGCCGCAGCCCTGACTATGAAAGCTTATCTCTGCAAAAGTCCGTTTGACCCCTGTACTGTCGCCGTTTGTCACTGAATCCACCTCCTGTTTTGTGATTTTTGACCTTTGTTATTATAACACAAAACCTCATATAAGTCAACCGCAAATTTTCCTCTGCGAGAAATCGCAGGGAAAACCCTGCAGTGCTCGCCGGCAGGGAAAACCCTGCACCAATACGCGTCGCACCTTTGCTTAAACCTTTTCTTTCCTTTAACGCGGAAATAGATAGTGATAACGGAAACAAGAAACAAAAAGAAAAATAAAAAAGAAAAATAAAAAAGGAGAACAACAACCCTAATAAACCCATAAACCACCCGAGCGCCTGCGAAGCAGGGTGCTCAAGGGCAGGGAAAACCCTGCACCAATACGCGCCGTACTTTTGCTTTAACTTTTCAGACCTTGAACGCGGAAATAGATAGTGATAACAAAAACAAGAAACAAAAAAGAAAAATAAAAAAGGAAAACAACAACCCTAATAAGCCCATAAACCACCCGAGCGCCTGCGAAGCAGGGTGCTCACGGGTGGAGGCAATAAAAGCAAGACCACTATCCACTAGCACATCAAGAAGGGGAAGTCACGTCACCGGACGTGACGAATGAACAGAGAACCAAGAATGGAGCTACAATTGAGGTTTCACGGGCAAAAGATAGGATGAGGAAGGGGAGTCAAGGGGGGAAACCTTAAGGGAAGAAAAGTCCCGTGAAACCGACA
>DGRP01000121.1:0-11900 GCA_002391065.1 Ruminococcus sp. UBA4385
CGGGTCGTGCGGTGTTGCCTTTATGACCTCTTAATGAGGAAAGAATACAGATAAAACAGGAGGAACGGAAGAAAATGAAGGAATTTCTTTCAAATGTGTGGGTCAAGAGAGCGATATCGGTGTTTGGTATCGTGTATTTTGCAGTAATTGTAATGCTGACCTACGCTACATTTCTTTATGATCTTGAATTTGCAGAGGGCAGGGAAAAGAGCTTTTTCGTTGTATACGTTATAGCCAGCATAGTTTTCCTTTTGCTGATGATACTGACGAGAAACGAGATAGTCACACGAGTACTGAGTGTGCTGTGGCTGCCTGTGGTGTTCTTCCTGATATTATTCAATATGATGGACTGGATACTCATTATACCGCCTTTTATAGTTGCTGCTGTTATTTTCTTTGCTGCGGGAACAGGCTCTAATGTAAAGGTAATTATGGGTACGATCTACCTGCTTATGTATGTGCTTGGAATAGTTGCATACTTTGTTCTGAACGTACTGTTCGGCGGCTCCTCCGAGGAAACTCTCCTCAATGAGAACCTTGATACCACTACCTCGGTTTATGCTCTTTACAGAAATGACTTCCAGCACCTTTGTCAGGTAACCTCAGAGGACAATACAATTTCTCCTGACGGAAAGTACAAGATCCTTGTATATGACGTAAAGAACAATGACGTCGGCGGAGTTAAGATCGTGGTAGTTCCTTACGATCAGGATATAGAGCTCAAGTTCTTCACCCTGAAGCAGAAGGGCATTAAGAAGACGATCTCCACCAAGGGTATCAGAGGAACAGTTCCCGAGGTGGGCTGGACAACCAATGAAAAGGGTCAGCTCGGAGTGCAGTTCAAGCTTTCGTCAGGCTCAGAGCCGCATTTTACCTCCGTTCTGAGAATGCCCGATAAGCAGTATCTTGAATTTTTGGGCATAGAGTAGTTTACAAAATGTTTACAGGGCGGGCATTTTGCTTGACAAATATTGCGTAATGCTTTATGATTATATGTATGTTAGTGTGAAAGGGGGAAGGCTTTTCGTACACTGTGTATTGAAAAGCTGCCTTGAAAATGAAAATAAGAAGATTGTTTTGCGGGCTGTCGGCAGCGGCAATGGCTCTTTGTCTTGCACTTCCTGCATTTGCTGATGCAGAGGAGGAAAAGATCGTTGACCCTTGGGCAATTACCGATGACAGCATACTGACAGCCGATAAATCCAAGCCTTCGTTCTCGTTTGACGGCTCGGGCTGGAAGGATTATGTGCATATCACTCCCGATGCTGACGGTAATTTCAAAGTCGGCTCTGAGGATACCGTGTCCTATCAGGGTGTATCGCTCAAGGTCACAGGCTCGGCAGACGGAGCTCCAAGCGGTATGCAGAACTTTGCATGGGTAGTTACCGATGCTGACGGAAATCCTGCATTCCCCGATGCAAATGAGGAAGATGCTGACTTCGTTACTATGGGTATTGAGTTTGATGCAAAGGACTTCGGAATGAATTATTTTGACGGCTGTGCATTTAAGTTCACTTACCGTATTAACCCTGATATTAAGAAGAGCCTTATGGGTGACTCGATATTTGCTTTCCCTGCTGATGATGACTACAAGCAGGTAGCGTCCAATATGAGCCAGATCAAGGTTAATGAGACGGATTCTCCGAATACAACACTGTATCAGGATAAGGTCGTGCCTGTTCCTACAGGTGTCGGTGCTACAAAGTTTATCTTTGAGATACCGCTTAACAAGGCCGTGAAGTCTACAGACCTTATTTATATCGACAACCTGACCATCTCGGCTAATACCGAGGCTTATGAGGGCAAGTACAACGGAATGGTAGTTGCAAATATCGACAACTACAATGACGTTGCAGAGAAGAAAACAACTCCGAACGAGCTCCAGATCGCTGAGAAGGAGGAAAAAACCGAGAGTACCTCCGAGGCTTCTGCTAAGGAGTCAACAGCTACAGTTCCGATTATTATAGGCGTTGTAGTGGGCGTTATTATCGTCGGCGGAGTGACATTCTTCGTGGTCAAGAAGGTCAGAAACAGATATCTCTAAAAAGCAAAGAGGCTATTGCTGAAAAGCAACGGCCTCTTTTTTATCTGTCAGTCTAATACTCTGCTGACTGTGTCCCCGATGTTGCTGGCGGTGTCGCCTACAAGGTCAGCGCCCTCTTTTGCAACATCTCCGACGGTGCTTGCTGTGTCCTCGACGATGTCTGCTCCGCCGCTTACTACATCGTTGGCAGTGTCCTTGGCTCTGTCTGCCATGTCACGGCTTTCGTCCTCGTATTCCATGCTGTCTGCATCACGGGAATCCTCAACAAAGCCCGAGTCCGAGACCTCGCTTCTGCCGTCTCCGCAGGCCGTAAGGCAGGCCGCACAGGCGGTAAGACTCAGGATAAGTGCTAAAAGCTTTTTCATATTGTTTCTCCTTTCATAAGCTCCATTTCGGAAAATCTGTCCGATAAGCATTAGTATTTCAAAATATTTACGGATTATTCTCCGGCAGGATTTTTGTCATAAACAGGTATCATAAGCGAAAAATGTTGAAAGAATTGGTCAAAGTGCCGAATTTTTTTGCTTGCGAAAATAGGGCTTTAAAAATCTGAAAAAAAGTGTTATAATCAGAATGATAATGTGTGCCCGTATGGGCTGCCGAGGTCTGGCGGAGGGGCTTATGGACAGTAATGAAAATACGCTTGCTCCTCTGGTGGGCAGGATAGTCAGGTACGGCGCTGTACTGAGCGCAGTCTGCTGGGCATTCACCCTGATATGGGGATTTGAGCTCAGAACGCTCCTTGGCTTCGTTATCGGGTACGGGTTTATGTGTGCGGCAATGCTGTATCTTTCACGCTCCTGCGAAAGGGCAGTCGAGCTTGATGCGGCAAAGGCAAAGCGCCTGATGACACAGTGCTATGTGCTGAGGTATTTCGCTTTGTTCGCTCTCTGCGCAGTGTCTGTGCTGACGGGACTGGTGAACGTGGTGGGTGTGCTTGTGCCCCAGTTTTATCCGAGGATAATTCTTACCCTCATACAGATCTTCTCACGAAAGGAAGGCTCTCATGAATGATATAGGAAACGGCCCTAAGGTCGTCTTTGAGATAGGTCCGATACAGGTCACCGAGACAGTGGTAATGGGCTGGCTGATAATAGTTGCGGTCACGATACTCTGTATCTGGCTCACACACGGGATAAAGAAGATCCCCGAGAAGAAAAGACAGGTTGTTGCGGAGATGTTTGTAAACTTCGTGAACAACATGGTAAAAGAGAATATGGGTCCTTCGCTTATCAAGTTTGCGCCCTATATCGGTATGCTGCTCGTATATGCGGTGCTCGGAGCGCTCATAAGCCTTGTGGGTCTGAGGTCTATGACGGCTGATATTAATGTTACGGCAACATGGGCTCTTATGACCTTTGCTCTGATAACCTATTACAAGCTCAAGAATAACGGCCCTCTCGGGTATCTCAAGAGCTTTGCTCAGCCTGTTGCGTTTATCCTTCCGCTTAATATCATAAGCGAGGTCGCAACTCCTGCATCTATGGCATTCCGTCTTTTCGGAAACGTTGCGGGCGGTATGGTGATCACAGGGCTTCTTTACGGAGCGCTCGGCTCTCTGTCCTCGGCTGTGGGACTGAGCTTTACAGCAGGCTCGTGGGGCTTCAATGTGTTCCAGGTAGGTATTCCTGCGGTGCTGTCTGTTTATTTTGACCTGTTCTCGGGCTGTATACAGGCGTACATTTTCTCAATGCTCACTATGGTAAACGTGGGCGCAGCAAACGAATAAGTTAAAAAAGCACTTCTGTGCTTTACATAAACAAGTAAATAAACAAACTTTTTTACGGAGGTTTTATTATGGAAAAGGCTATTGTTTTAGGATGCTCGGCTGTTGGAGCAGGACTTGCTATGATCGCAGGTATCGGCCCCGGTATCGGTGAGGGCTACGCAGTAGGTAAGACTATCGAGTCCATCGCAAGACAGCCCGAGGCTAAGGGCGACTGCACAAGAACAATGTTCATCGGTGTTGCTATGGCAGAGTCAACAGGTATCTATGCGTTCGTAGTTGCACTCATTCTTCTGTTCGCAAACCCCTTTATCGGAAAGCTCTGATAAAAGAAGAATCAGATTTTTGGAGGAAGAATAATGGTATTTGCTGCAGGCGACGTTACAGAGTTCCTGTCGATAAACCTCACAACTATCATAGCCACGCTTCTGAACTCTCTGATACTTTTCCTTGTGCTGAAGCATTTCCTGTTCGATAAGGTCAATGCCGTTATCGAGGAGAGAAAGAATGATGTCTCAAAGACCTACGAGGAGGCAGATGCCGCAAAGGCAAATGCCCTTGAGCTGGAGCGTCAGTATGACGAAAAGCTGGGTCAGGCAAAGGAGGAGTCAGCCGCTATCATTCAGGCTGCCACAAGAAAGGCTCAGGTGCGCTCCGATGAGATCATCGACGATGCAAAGCTTGAAGCCAAGAGCATTGTGGATAACGCTCAGAGAGAGATCGAGAGAGACAAGAAGATAGCCGTGAACCAGATCAAGGACGAGATCACGGATATTGCATTCTCGGCTGCGAAGGCTGTTGTTGAGAAGGATATGACCAGCGAGGACAATGAACGTCTGATAGAAAAGTTCATAAATAATGTGGGTGAAATGTAATGGCACAGAGCGTTGAGAACGTTTATAGTGAGGCGTTCTTCGAGCTTTGCGCTGAGGCTGACTGCATTGACGCAGCCTTTGAGGAGCTGGGCGAGGTTAGTGAGCTCATCTTCTCTGAGGAGAACTGTGACTATGCAAAGCTTCTTGCGTCTCCGCTCATAAAGGACGATGATAAGAGAAAGACGCTGGAAAGCGTGTTCGGAGGTAAAATATCCGACCTGACGATCGACTTTCTGAGCGTGCTTTCAAAAAACGGCAGGATCATGTTTCTGCCCGCCGTTTACTCGGAGTTCAAAAAGCTTTACTATAAAAAGAACAATATTATGGAGGTCACTGCCGTTACCTCGCAGAAGCTGTCGGCAGGGCTCAGGGAGAAGCTTGTGAAAAAGCTTGAGCAGACCTCCGGAAACAGGGTCATTCTCATTGAGAAGCTTGACCCGTCGATACTCGGAGGCATAATCCTGAAATATCAGGGTTCCGAGATCGATGCAAGCGTGGCTTCGGGACTGGAGCGTATAAAAGCGCAGATAGACGGGGTCATCGCATAATTGTACGGGGAGCAGGCTGAACTGTGACCTCTACTAAAAGAAAGGTATAGATGTTTTATGAAATTACGTCCTGATGAAATAACAGGTTTGATAAAACAGCAGATCAAGGACTACAGCTCAAAGCTGAAGCTTGACGATGTGGGCTCGGTAGTTACTGTCGGCGACGGTATATCGAGAGTACACGGTCTTGAGAAGTGTATGTCAGGCGAGCTCCTTGAGTTCTGCAACGGTACATACGGAATGGCGATGAACCTCGAGCAGGAGTTCGTAGGCTGTGTGCTTCTGGGCTCTGAGGACGGCATCAAGGAGGGCTCATCGGTTAAGAGAACGGGTAATATCGTTTCCGTTCCCGTAGGCGAGGCTCTGCTCGGAAGAGTAGTTGATGCTCTCGGTCACCCTATCGACGGAAAGGGAGCTGTTCTTACCGAAGAGACAAGGCCTATCGAAAGCCCTGCCTACGGTATTATTACAAGACAGTCCGTAAACAGACCTCTGCAAACGGGTATCAAGGCTATCGACTCAATGATACCGATAGGAAGAGGTCAGCGTGAGCTTATTATCGGAGACAGACAGACGGGAAAGACCTCTATCGCTCTCGATACTATAATCAATCAGAAGGGCAAGGACGTTATCTGCGTTTATGTGGCTATCGGTCAGAAGAGATCTACGGTCGCAAACGTGGTTGATACGCTTGAGAAGAACGACGCTATGAGCTACTCTATCGTGGTATCGGCAACAGCATCGGAAATGGCGCCTTTGCAGTATATAGCTCCTTATTCGGGAGTTGCTATAGCTGAGTACTTCATGCAGCAGGGTAAAGATGTCCTCTGTGTTTATGATGACCTCTCAAAGCACGCTGTAGCTTACAGAACTATGTCACTGCTCCTGCAAAGACCTACAGGAAGAGAAGCATACCCCGGAGATGTATTCTATCTCCATTCAAGACTTCTGGAGCGTGCCTGCTGCCTGAACAAGGACTACGGCGGAGGCTCTATCACAGCGCTGCCTATAATCGAAACTCAGGCAGGTGACGTATCGGCTTATATCCCGACGAACGTTATCTCCATTACAGACGGTCAGATCTTCCTTGAGAGTGAGCTCTTCTTCTCGGGTGTAAGACCTGCTGTAAACCCGGGTATCTCGGTATCCCGTGTAGGAGGCTCGGCACAGATAAAGGCTATGAAGAAGGTATCGGGACCGCTGAAGCTTCTCTATTCGCAGTACAGAGAGCTGCAGTCGTTCTCACAGTTCGGCTCAGACCTTGATAAGGACACCAAGGAGAGACTTGCACAGGGCGAGCGTATAGTTGAGGTGCTCAAACAGGGCAAAACCAGCCCCCTTGACGTTGAAAAGCAGGTTGTTATCATCTATGCGGTGGTAAATAATTACCTTAAAGATATCAAGGTGTCGGATATTGCAGAGTATGAGAAGGACCTTCTGAATTATATTGATGAGTCTCACCCCGATATTTATTCCTCTATCAGGGAGAAGGGCGAGCTTACCGATGAGAACGAGGCAGCACTCAAAGAGGTGCTGACAGCCTACGCTCAGAAGTTTTTACAGACTAAATAAAGAGGTGCGAAATGGCTACCGCTAATATGAAAGACGTAAAGCGGCGGATAAAGAGCGTTGAGAGCACAATGCAGATAACAAAGGCTATGCAGCTTGTTGCGTCCTCAAAGCTCAGGCGTGCAAAGGATCGGGCAGTTGCTGCTCAGCCCTTCTTCCAGACGCTTTATAACACCATGTGCGATATAAGCGCCGATTACAGCTTTACATCTGTTTTTACAAAAAAGAAATTCCTGAACTCCACCCTCCTTGTTGTTATCGCAGGAGACAGAGGTCTTGCGGGCGGCTTTAACCATAATGTGCTCAAAATGGCACAGGAGGCGGCCGACCGGATCCTCGAAACAGGCGGAGAGTGCCACATAATGGCGATAGGAAAAAAGGCAGTTGAGTTCTTTGAGAAAAGGTCTTATGACCTTACAGACAAGTACCCCGGTATTGCCGAGACTATCACCACCGAGGCTATTATGGATATAGCCGAAATAATAGTAGAGCGCTTCAGGAGCCGTGACTTTGACAAGGTTGAGCTTGTGTATACTACCTTCGTTTCGGCTATGACGCAGGAGCCTATGAAGCTTCAGATACTGCCTGTTGAGAACCTCGATAAGGCAAAGAAGACCAAGGCTGAAACTATCTATGACCCCTCGCCTGAGGAGGTATTCGACGGCATGATACCCGACTATATCGGCGGTATGCTCTATGCGGCAATTCTCGATTCGTTTGCTTCCGAGCAGGCATCAAGAAGAACTGCTATGGAGTCTGCAACAGATAACGCAGGCGAAATGATCGACAAGCTGTCTCTTATGTACAACCGTGCAAGACAGGCTCAGATAACACAGGAGATCACCGAGATAAGCTCGGCTCAGATAGGTAAATAAAAAGCGGATAAGATCCGCAGTAATTGGAATACATAAACGAAAGGGTTATGACCAATGAGTGAGAAAAATATTGGAAAGGTAGTCCAGATAGTCGGTGCCGTTGTCGATGTAAAATTCGACAAGGAAAAGCTTCCCGACCTTCTGAACGCTATAGAGATCGACAATAATGGCACAAAGATCGTGGCCGAGGTCGCTCAGCACATAGGTGATGATGTTGTAAGATGTATCGCTATGAGCTCGACCGACGGTCTGGTCAGAGGCACCGAAGCTGTCGATACAGGCAAGGCTATCTCCGTTCCTGTCGGAAAGGAGACTCTGTCGAGAATGTTCAACCTTCTCGGTGAGCCCGTAGATGAGCTCCCTCCGCCCGAAACAAAGGAGCGCTGGGAGATACACAGAGAGCCGCCCTCCTATGAGGAGCAGTCGGCATCAAATGAGATACTGGAAACAGGCATTAAGGTAATTGACCTTATCGCACCTTACCTCAAGGGAGGAAAGATAGGTCTGTTCGGCGGTGCAGGCGTTGGTAAGACGGTTCTTATTCAGGAGCTTATCAATAACGTTGCCAACCAGCACGGCGGTATCTCAGTATTCACAGGCGTTGGTGAGCGTACCCGTGAGGGTAATGACCTCTACAACGAGATGAAGGAGTCGGGAGTTATTGACAAGACCGTCCTCGTGTACGGTCAGATGAATGAGCCGCCCGGAGCAAGAATGAGAGTAGGCCTTTCGGGACTTACTATGGCTGAGTACTTCCGTGATGTTGAGCATCAGGACGTGCTGCTGTTCATCGACAATATATTCAGATTTACTCAGGCAGGCTCAGAGGTGTCCGCACTGCTCGGACGTATGCCCTCTGCCGTTGGTTATCAGCCGACCCTCGCTACCGAAATGGGTCAGCTTCAGGAGCGTATCACATCGACTACAAAGGGCTCTATCACATCGGTACAGGCTGTTTATGTACCTGCCGATGACCTTACCGACCCTGCTCCTGCAACTACATTCGCTCACCTTGATGCAACTACAGTTCTTTCAAGAAGCATTTCCTCGCTCGGTATATATCCTGCCGTTGACCCTCTGGAGTCATCATCAAGAATACTTACCCCCGAGATAGTCGGCAATGAGCACTATCAGGTAGCAAGAAAGGTGCAGTCTATTCTGCAGAGATATGTAGAGCTTCAGGATATTATTGCTATCATGGGTATGGATGAGCTCTCCGATGAGGATAAGCTCACAGTATCGAGAGCAAGAAAGATACAGCGTTTCCTCTCACAGCCGTTCTCCGTTGCAGAGCAGTTCACAGGCATGAAGGGCAAGTATGTGCCCGTAAAGGAGACTATCAGAGGCTTTAAGGAGATCATCGAGGGCAAGCATGACGATCTGCCCGAGTCTGCATTCCTGTTTGTGGGAACAATAGAAGAGGCAGTAGAGAAGGCAAAGGCTTCAAATAACTGATAATATACGATAAAAAGGATTTAAGCTATGAATAGTTTCGATCTGAAAATAATCACTCCCGAAAAGCTCTTTTATGAGGGCAAGGCAGAGCTTGTCACCTTAAAGACCGCCGCAGGAGATATAGGTATCATGGCAAACCATGTGCCCTATGTTGCAAATATAGTTTCATCTCCGCTTAAAATAAAGCAGGAGGGTAATGAGAGAACTGCGGCTGTTTCAAGCGGACTGATAAGGGTAGCCGCTAATACAGTGACGATAGTAACTCAGGCCGTTGAATGGGCTGAGGATATTGACGTTGTAAGAGCTCAGAAGGCTAAGGAGCTGGCGGAGAGAAAAATCAAAGAGCACGAAAGTCAGAAGGAGTTCGAGCGTGCAGAGCAGAAGCTCAGGCGTGCTATGAACAGACTTGTTGTTGCTTCTAAAAAGTAGTACATAAGGTCAGAGCCGGGCGGCTTTTTCGCTTCGGCTTTGGCTTGTTTTATTCTGTAGAGTATGAATTATATGCAGAGTGTGAAGGATAAGATACAATACACCCAACTGAAAGGAAAGATTTGATTTGAGTGTTTTCAATATAATCGCAGCGATAGGCGGACTGGCATTCTTTATGTTCGGTATGAATACGCTGAGCGCAGGCCTTGAAAAGGCTTCGGGCGGACTTATGGAAAAGGTGCTCGCTAAAATGTCAGGAAATATCTTCACGAGCATTTTCTTCGGAGCTGTGGTAACAGCGGCAGTGCAGTCATCAACTGCTACCACCGTAATAGTTATCGGACTTGTTAATGCAGGCATATTAAAGCTCAGAGGTGCAGTCGGCATAATCATGGGTGCAAACATCGGAACTACGATGACAGCCCAGATACTCAGGCTTACAAACCTTGACGGTGGAGACAGCTTCTTCATCAACTTCATAAAGCCGACTAATTTAGCGGCTATGCTCGCTATCGGCGGTATTATCCTCATTATGTTCTCAAAGAGGATAAGAAAGAAGAACATCGGCGAGATACTTATGGGCGTGTCTATTCTGTTCACAGGTATGACTACGATGAGAGCTGCCGTTGAGCCAATGGCTGAGCTTGATATTTTCAAGAAGATATTTGAGGTTCTCCAGAATCCGCTTCTCGGTATACTTGCAGGTGCTCTTGTTACAGTATGTACACAGAGCTCAGCTGCCGCAGTCGGAATACTTCAGGCTATTTCAGGCTCGGGTGCTATCGTGTTTGCATCGGCATTCCCGATTATTATGGGTACTAATATCGGTACCTGCGTAACACCTATGCTGTCCTCGCTGAGCTCATCAAAGAACGCAAAGAGAGCATCGCTTCTGCATTTTTACTTCAACCTGATAGGAACTATAATCTTCCTTATAGCGATATATGCTTATCAGGGAATTGTCGGCTGGTCGTTCTGGACAAAGGACTTCACCACAGGAGATATAGCAAACTTCCACACGCTGTTTAATATTATCGTAACGGCTATCTTCATTCCGTTTGCAGGAGTGCTTGAAAAGCTTGCTTGCCTGACAGTCAGGGACAAGCCCGGCGATGATGAGGAGGAGCTTTCAGAAGACCCGCTTGACGAGAGATTTCTTGTTACTCCGAACGTTGCTATCTCGCAGACAAGAGAGGCTGTTGTTCAGATGGGTGTAAAGGCTCAGAAGAACTTCAACGCTGTAAGACCGCTGTTTGAAAAGTTCGATGCAAAGGTTGCCGAGAAAATCAGAGAGCGTGAGGAGACTATCGACAGGCTTGAGGACAGAGTGGGACAGTACCTTATAAAGCTCAATGACTGCGGACTCAACGAGGACGAGTCGAGAGAGGTTACAGCGTACTTCCACCTTATCTCCGAGTTTGAGCGCATAGGAGACTATACAATGAATATCCTTGAAACAGCCGAGGCGCTTTATGAGCAGGAGGCTGCCTTCTCCGACGAGGCTATCAAGGAGCTTAAAATAACCTTTGATGCGATCACCGAGATAATTTCGCTTGCAATTGATGCGACAAGAACAATGGATATAAACGAGATCATCGAGGTTGAGCCGCTTGAAGAGGTAGTAGACAGGCTGGTAGAGGAGCTCAAATCCATACATATTGACCGTGCTAAGAAAGGTATCTGCAAGGTTGATATCGGAGTATACTTCCTTGATATA
Source organism: Ruminococcus sp. UBA4385 (assembly GCA_002391065.1). Next base: position 11,239 of record DGRP01000121.1, read on the forward strand.
CTCACAAATGTTGAGAGGATATCGGATCACTGCTCGAACATAGCAGTGTATCTGCTCTCGGTCAAGAAGCAGTATGCGGCGCTCAAAAAGCATGAGTACCTTGAACAGCTTCACAAGAACGGCCCTAAGAGCTACGAGGAAAAGATCGAGGAATACGCACAGAAATATTCGCTTTCAAAGGCATGAATTAAGCCCACTTCGGTAACGAGGTGGGCTTTTTGCTGCGTGTGATGTGTGATGTGTGATATTATGATTTTTCAAACTGTAGGGTTGCACAAAACAGAAAACTTGTTTTTGTTGATTCTGCACTATCTTGCTCCGCGTTCAAGGTCTGTGAAGCCAAAGCAAAGGTACGGCGCGTGGCAGTGCAGGGTTTTCCCTGTCGTGTGATGTGTGATGTGTGATATTTCATTTTTTTCAAACTGTAGGGTTGCACAAAACAGAAAGTTTGTTTTTGTTGATACTGCACTAACTATTTCCGCGTTCAAGGTCTGTGAAGTCAAAGCAAAAGTACGGCGCGTGGTGGTGCAGGGTTTTCCCTGCTGTGATATTTCATTTTTTCAAACTGTAGGGTTGCACAAAAATTCTGGTGTGGATTTGTTGAATTTGCTATGCTATTGCATAGATAGTGCGGAGATTAGCCTCGTCAGGTCTGGACATTA
>DGRP01000121.1:11964-23942 GCA_002391065.1 Ruminococcus sp. UBA4385
AGACAGCCTCGGCTGGATTAGGGGGATAGGGCTTCGCCCTATGTACCCACTGGGGCTACGCCCCAGTCCCGATGTACTGCCACAAAGCCTATATTTTATTTAATCCTGCACTATTTCGTTCCGCGTTCAAGGCAAGAGAAGCCAAAGCAGAAGTACGACGCGTGGCGGTGCAGGGTTTTCCTTGCTGTTTGCACAATTTTCAACAGAGATTTTTGTGCAACCCTACAGTTTGAAAAATCATTATATCACACATCACACATCACACAAATAAAAGGGGTCAGGGGCGCTAGCCCCTGTGGGGCAAAGGGGCGAAGCCCCTTCTCCCCCACCGCCCGAAGGCGGTGAGGAGCGAAGCCGACGAACAACGCCGGAGGGCTAAGTTTGCACAATCTGCCCTAACACCACAGTACAATCTCGCTAATTTTCAACACAATTCTTTGTGCAACCCTACAGTTTGAAAAAATGTAATATCACACATCACACATCACACGCAGGGAAAACCCTGCACTATTTCGCTCCGCGTTCAAGGCAAGAAAAGCTTTAAGCAAAATTACGTCGCGTATTAGCCGTGCGGCGAGCACCCCTGCCCATCTTGACACATTGGTAAAAAAGTGTTAAAATTATAATGTATAACTATGCGAAAGCTATGAAGGGAGCGCTGTTAATGACTCAGACTGCAATAAACAAACGGTATACCCTCGGTGAGGAGATATTTAATTCCGTTACTCACGGAATAGGCGGAGGACTGTCCATTGCAGGTACGGTCGTACTCATAGTTTGTGCGGCGATCTACTCGAATGCATGGGGAGTTGTAAGCTGCTCTCTTTTCGGAGCGTCGCTTATAATACTATATACAATGTCTACCCTATATCACGCTATCACAAACCCAAGAGCGAAAAAGTTTTTCAGGGTGATGGACCATAATACGATCTTCTTTCTGATAGCAGGTACCTACACGCCTATAACTCTCGTTCCGCTGAGAGGCGCTCTCGGCTGGGTGCTCTTCGGGATAATATGGGCGGCGGCTGTTGTCGGGATCGTGTTTACGTCTATCAATCTCGAAAAGTTCAGAAAACCCTCTGTAGTGTGCTATATCCTGATGGGCTGGGCGATAATCTTCGCTGTAAAGCCAATGCTGGATAAGGTGAACGCACTGTCTCTCTGGTTTATCCTGATAGGCGGACTGTTCTATACGGTAGGTATATTTTTCTACGTTCACAAGAAGAAAAGGTACTTTCATTCAATATGGCACCTGTTCACAATAGCAGGAAGCATCTTCCACTATTTTGCAGTGCTGATGTTTATAATAAAGGATAAAAGCTGATGATACAGACAGTTAAAACAACCGGCTTTGAAACCGATTATTTCCGCTTCGGGAAGGAGGGCGCACAGCCCCTTGCTGTTATCCCGGGGCTCAGCCTTATAAGCGTTATGACCTTCGCAGAAATGGTCGCTAAGGCCTATGACTGCTACGCTCAGGACAGAGATGTGATCCTTCTTGACAGGAGAAAACAGCTCCCCGATAAGTACTCCCTTACCGATATGGCAGAGGATACAGCCGCAGTGCTTGATGAGCTTGGTATACAGAATGCCGATATTATCGGTGTATCTCAGGGCGGAATAATAGCACAGCTTCTGGCACTTATAAGACCCGACCTCGTCCGAAGCTTAGCCCTCTGCTCAACAGCCGCCAGCCTGTCGGAAAGCTCGGAGAGTGCAGTTAAAGCGTGGGTAAGCTCAGCTAAGGCAGGAGATAAGGAGAGCCTTGTGAGCTCATTCGGAGAGTATGTATATACACCCTCGTTTTTTGAGGCAAACAAGGCAGGCATTCTCGGTATGGCAAAGATAGTCGGCGAAGAGGAGCTTGAGCGCTTTGCTATGCTTGCAGGAGCGCTGACTGATGTAAACCTCAGAGACAGGCTCGCAGAGATAAAAGCGCCTGCCTGTGTGTTTGCAGGGAGTGAGGACAGGATATTCACAAGGGATAGCTTCACCGAGCTTTCAGAGGGGCTTCACTGTGAGCTTAAAATCTTTGAGGGCTACGGCCACGCAGTCTATGACGAAATGGCAGGCTTTCACGATATAGTAAATGAATTTTTCCATAGTATATAAAGAAAGGAATTAAATTTTATGGCAAAGATACTTGTAGTTGACGATGAGGCCAAGATAAGGGCTATCATAAAGGAGTATGCCGAGTTTGAGGGCTACACCGTAGTTCAGGCTGAGGACGGCATGGACGCAGTTGAAAAGGTAAGGGCAGAGGACTTTGACATTATAGTTATGGACATCATGATGCCAAGGCTTGACGGCTATTCCGCCTGCAAGGAGATAAAGAAGATAAAGTCTGTGCCTGTTATTATGCTCTCTGCAAGGGGCGAGGAGTATGACAAGCTGTTCGGCTTTGAGATCGGCGTAGACGACTATGTGGTAAAGCCCTTCTCGCCGAAGGAGCTTATGGCTCGTATAAAGGCAGTGCTTGCAAGAGCTAACGCATCAAAGCCCGAGGAGGACGTTATCACCTACAAGGGGCTTGAGATAAATTTCACAGCCCGTGAGGTAAAAATTGACGGCGAAAGAGTAGCTATGACTCCTAAGGAGTATGACCTGCTGTTTTATCTGGTTAAGAATATGAACATCGCCCTTTCGAGAGAAAAGCTGCTCGAAGAGGTATGGGGCTTTGACTTTTACGGCGATGACCGTACAGTTGATACCCACATAAAGATGCTCAGAAACAGCTTAGGACCCTACAGAAACCTTATCATAACCCTGAGAGGAATGGGATACAAGTTTGAAAAGATCAGATAAGGAAGAGAAAAAACGTCAGAGACAGGAAAAACGCAGGCTGAAGCACGCAGAGATAAAGTCACGCATGGGGATAAGAGCCTATGTGTGGATATACTTTATGGTGTTCACTATACTGATACTGCTGCTTATCTGGCTGTTTCAGTATTTCTTCCTTGAAAAGTACTATGAGTCGGCAAAGATAAGAAACATAACCAAGGCAGCGAATGACATCATAGATGCCTACGGAACCGACAAGCAGGACGATGTCAACCGTATGCTTGCCTTTGACAACAACCTCTGTATTATCATTACCGATGAAATGGCAAATCCGCTTGTGTATGAGAATAACATGGGTAACTTCTCCTTCCTGTCGAAGGAGCTTCGTGACGGCTACGGACGGTATCTCTTTGACCTGATAGACGATGTGGAAAGCGACAAGCAAGGTACTGTCACAAAGATAAGCAGGAATGAGAACTTCAAAAGCCGTGAGATATTCTACTGCACAAAGGTTTTCACCGATGATGCAGACGAGCAGGCATACCTGTTTATAGAAAGCTCCGTTGAGCCGATAGACGCGACTGTAAGCATTATCAGGGAGCAGCTTATCTACATCACGATAATACTGTTTGAACTTGCGTTTATTGTCACGATCTTTATTTCAAAAAGGCTGTCGAAGCCTATCGTAGACATTACCGATACGGCAAAGCAGTTCGGTGAGGGCGACTACAGCGTTGACTTCAACGGTACCGGCTACCTTGAGATCGAGGAGCTCTCCAAGGTGCTTAACAATGCCAAGGACGAGATAAGAAAGGTCTCAGACCTTAGAAAAGACCTTATTGCAAATGTCTCGCATGACCTCAGAACTCCGCTTACAATGGTAAAGGCTTATGCCGAAATGATAAGAGACCTTTCGGGCGACAATCCCGAAAAGCGCAATGAGCACGTTCAGATAATTATTGATGAGGCGGACAGGCTCTCGGCGCTGGTAAATAACCTGCTGGAGCTCTCAAAGCTGGAATCGGGCAATATTGAGCTTAAAAGGCGTGAGATCTCGGTGGTCGGAAAGATCGAGGACTGCATGACAAGGTACAAGCTGCTGATAGAGAAGGACGGCTATGATATTCAGTATATCCCCGATGAGGACAGAAAGATATTTGCCGACCCCGACAAGCTCGATCAGGTGATCTACAACTTTATTAACAACGCCGTGAACTACAGCGGAGAGAACAAGGTTATAAGGGTGCGCCAGATAAACAAGGAAAACACAGTGCGCATAGAGGTCGAGGACAACGGACGGGGAATCTCAAAGGAGCTTCTGCCGAAGGTGTTCGACCGCTACTACCGTGATGAAAAGGTAAAGCGTGATGTAATAGGCACAGGACTGGGACTTTCGATCTGTCAGCAGATACTGAAGCTTCACGGCTATGCCTACGGAGTTCTGTCCGAGGAGGGCAAGGGCTCGACCTTCTGGTTTGAGGCTGACATAGCAAAGCCCGAAAGAAAAACTGCTCAGAGACTTAGTCTGAGCGAGGAGAAGGAATCGTAAAGCAGGGGAGACCCCGTTTATATAGAATATATTTTAAGGAGAGTATTATGCTGAAAATCATCGGAGTTCGTTTCAAAAGTGTAGGAAAGATATACTATTTTGACCCCGCCCGCTTCAAATTGAATGAGGGCGACAAGGTAATAGTTGAGACCGCAAGAGGTGTAGAGTGCGGAGAGGTAGTGCTCGTTGACAGGGAGATAGATGAGGAGAAGTTCTCAAACCCGATAAAGAAGATCATAAGGCCTGCCACCGAGGAAGACCTCGCAACGATCGAAAAGAACAGACAGAAGGAGAAGGACGCATTCGATATATGTGAGCAGAAGATAAAGGCTCACAAGCTGAATATGAACCTTATAGACTGCGAGTGTACCTTCGATAACAACAAGCTCCTGTTTTACTTCACGGCAGAGAACAGGGTGGATTTCAGAGAGCTTGTAAAGGATCTGGCTTCGGTTTTCAGAACAAGGATAGAGCTCCGTCAGATAGGAGTAAGAGATGAGGCTAAAATGCTCGGCGGACTTGGTATCTGCGGACAGCCGTTCTGCTGTTCGAGGTTTCTGGGAGAGTTCCAGCCTGTGTCTATAAAAATGGCTAAGGAGCAGGGGCTTTCACTCAACCCGACGAAGATCTCGGGCACCTGCGGAAGGCTTATGTGCTGCCTTAAATACGAGCAGGAAAGCTATGAGGATCTTCTGAAGCACACACCTAAGGTAGGCGCTATAGTCAAGTGTGCCGAGGGCAAGGGTGTAGTTGAGGAGGTAAATCTCCTGACAGGAAAGCTAAAGGTAAAGATAGACCAGTCCGACAATGTGGTAACTGTCAGGAAGGACGATGTAACTGTTATTAAAGATGCAGTCATCAGAGTTGACCGAAACGAGATGAGAGCACTTAAAAAGCTTGAGGATAAATAGTCTGTAAGGAGGAAGGTAAAATGAAGAAGAGGATACTCAGTGCGGTTTGTGCTGTGGTGCTGGTGCTTGGTGCGGCTGCGTCGCCTGCTGTTGTTGAAACGGTAAAGGATAGCTTTATCACGGCAAGCGCCGCTGTGGGAGATACGTTCTGGAATGACAGCGGAACAATGTTTTTCAAGGTTACAGGCTCGGATACTGTTGCTCTTATTGAGTTCAGGAATATCTCGGGTGCGGTCACTGTGCCTGCCGAGATAAGAGGCTACAAGGTCACAAGCATCGAGAAGGACTACTGGGGAATATGGGTAGATGATACTATCACAGAGCTTTACCTGCCCGAGGGTATGACCTATATCTGTGAGCAGGCCTTTACAGGTATGTCGGCACTTACCTATGTTAAGTTCCCGAGCACACTTGATTATATCGGAATAGCTGCTTTTGCAAGAACGAACATTAAAAACGCTGACCTTTCGGGAACAAAGCTTACCTATGTGTGCGACAGTGCTTTTGCATATAATTCGTCGCTTAAGTCTATCTCCTTCCCCGATACTATGATACAGATAAACGGCCATATGTGTGAAGAGTGTACAGAGCTTGAAACGGTCGTTCTGCCTGCGGAGCTTGAAAAGATCGGGAGCTGTGCTTTTAGTAAAACAGCTCTTGAAAGCATAGTTATACCCGACAGCGTAAGCGAGCTGGGAGAGTTCAGCTTTGCATACTGTGATAAGGCAACAAAAATAGAGATCGGCAAGGGCGTTGAAGAGCTGGGAAAGGGTGCGTTCTTCGGCTGTACCGCTGTGACAAGTGTTGATGTTCCCGGTAATGTCGAGGTCATCGGAGAAAGTGCTTTTAAGAACTGCACAGCTCTTTCGGAGGTCACCCTCCATGAGGGCACAAAGGAAATAGGCAAGGCTGCATTTGAAGAATGTACAGCCCTCAAGGAACTGAGACTGCCAGACGGTATGCAGAAGATCGGTGATTATGCTTTTAAGGATTCGGGGCTTAGTTATATTTATATCCCTGCAAGCGTTACCGAGATAGGCTGGCGTGCGATAGAGAATCCTAATTCATGGTACGGTGTGGCAATAGAGGGTGAACCCGGCAGTGCAGCACAGAAAAATGCGGGGCAGAATGCGTTCTTTCCTACGGGCACCTTTTTGAAGGGCGATGCAAACAATGACGGTAAAGTTGATATGCTTGACATTGTGCTCCTGAAAAAAGTACTGCTGCGCTACGCTAATATCAGCGGAAAAACCATAAAAAAGGCAGATGCCAACGGTGACTCAAAGATAGATATTTATGATATTGTAAAAATAAAGAGAATATTGATAGGTCTGGACTGATTTGCGAAAGCGAATATCCTTGCATACTATATATTGTGGCTGTATGAAATGTCAGGCTGTAAGGGCAAAAAAAGGGCTGTATTTTTGTTAAAATTGCCATAAAAAACTTTTTATAATCTGTTGACAAAAAAGTTCAGCTATGATATAATGACAATGGTATGTTAGCGGCTCGTCTGTGCTTAGGGCCGTGGACAGATCAAAAATTTTAGAGAAGGAGAAAGTTATATGAAAAAGGCTTTAAGCGCATTGCTCGCTATTTCTATGGCGGCAAGTTCAGTGCCGGTTATCACAGCATCGGCTGATGCGCCTTCTGTAAAGCTTTATCTTACTGCTGATAAGACAACAGTTCAGCCGGGAGATGTCATTACATATACGCTTGCTATAGAGTTAAGCGGTGATGGATATTTCAACGGACTGTTCCTTGGCTTTGATTTCCCTGAAGAACTTCAGTTCCAGGCTGCCAAGGGTAAGAATCAGGGCTTCACTCTTCTGGGTGACGCTAAGGACGTCTGGGCAGATGATGAAGAAGGTCTTGCTTGGGAATGGGATCCATGGTCTGAGTACAAGATCGCAGAAGATGAGGCAGACCTCCAGAAGTATCTTGACGGCGAAAAGAGCTGCTTCAGAGGATTTTTCTTCAACGGAGCAGGAGTTACCTCGGGTCTTCAGAAGGACGTTGCCGATCTGCCGTTAGAAAAGCAGGACATTATTTCTTTCAAGGTCAAGGTAAGAGATGATGCAGCTTCAGGCGACTATTCGGTATCATTTGATGATACAATTGAAGAAGCAGCAGTACTGCTTATTACATCAGATGGTGTTAATGCGCCTGTTACACCTGTACTTACCGATGCCGGTACAGCAGAGATCACAGTAGAAGAAGAAGCTAAGCCCGATCCCGAGTCGGTAACAGCACCTGCTGAGCTCACTATCGACGGCTGTAAGGATAATGGCGTGATCAGTGCTACAGTTGATCCTGATGCAGCAGACCAGACCGTTACCTACGAGAGCGACAACCCTGCTGTTGCAACTGTTGACTCTAAGGGAAACATTACACCTGTTTCAAAGGGCGTAGCAAACATCATTTCAAAGGCCGCTAAAGAAGGCGTACAGGCTACAACTAAGGTTAATGTACTCTTCAAGCATACCCTTGTTAAGACCGATGAAGTTCCTGCAACCTGCAAGGAAGCAGGCAAAAAGGCTTACTGGACTTGTGCAGACTGCGGCAAGATGTTCTCTGATGCAGAGGGCACAACCGAGATCACTGAGCCTGAGACTATCCCTGTGAGCACAACTCACACAGGTACACTTACTAAGACTGAGGCAGTTCCTGCTACCTGCAAGGCTGACGGAACTGAGGCTTACTGGACTTGCTCGGAATGCGGAAAGATGTATTCTGATGCAGAGGGCACTAAAGAGATCGCAGCTCCTGTAACAATTTCTAAGACTACAGTAGAGCATACACCCGGTACTCCTGTACAGGAGAACGTTGTTCCTGCAACCTGCGAAAAAGGCGGAAGCTATGATGAGGTAGTTTACTGCACAGTATGCGGAGCAGAGCTCTCAAGAGAAACCAAAAATACTGAGCCTACAGGCGAACACAAAATGACAACTCATGAAAAGGTTGATGCAACTTGTGCAGCTGCCGGTTCAGAGGCTTATTATGAGTGCTCCGAATGCGGCAAGAAGTTCCTTGACGCAGATGGTACAGAGGTAGTAACAAACGAAGCTGATCTTGTTATTCCTAAGAGCACAACTCACACAGGTACACTTGTAAAGACTGAAGAAAAACCTGCAACCTGTGCTGAAGAGGGTACCGAGGCTTACTGGACTTGCTCGGAATGCGGAAAGATGTATTCTGATGCAGAGGGCACTAAGGAGATCACAGCTCCTGTAAAGATCGATAAGACAAATAATCATATCCTTGAGAAGCACGACGGCAAGCCTGCTACCTGCAAGGAAGAGGGCTATGAGGCTTTCTATACCTGCAAAGTCTGCGGACTTGACTTCTCGGATGCAGAGGGCAAGAACGTGATCTCTAACCCGATCGCTATTGAGAAGCTTGCTCATACACCCGATTCTCCTGTCATAGAGAACGAAGTTCCTGCAACCTGCGGACAGGCAGGCAGCTACGATGATGTAGTTTACTGCACAGTTTGCAATGAAGAGCTCAGCAGAGAGACAAAGACAATTGATCCTACAGGTGAGCACGATTACCAGCTCGTTGAAGAAGCAGCACCTACCTGCACAGAGGACGGCGTGGCAGCACACTATGAGTGCACTGTATGCGGTAAGCTCTATGCTGTTACCGAAGACGGTGAGCCCGGTGAAGAGGTAGAGGCAGCAGATCTTGTTCTTGATTCGTTCGGCGGACATGACTGGGGCGAGTGGGAGATCGTTAAGGAGGCTACCGAAACTGAGGACGGCCTCAAGAGACGTGTTTGCAAGAGAAATGAAGAGCACTTCGAGGAAGAGGTTATCCCTGCAACAGGTAAGCAGGACGATTCTTCTGAGGTCACAATTGTTGATTCTTCCGATGTATCTTCTGAGGAAAGCGTAGACTCTGCAGAGTCGAGCGAAAGCAAGGCTGATGACAGCAGCAAGGCTGACAGCAAGGCTGATACAAGCAAGGCAGCTGATACTTCAAGTAAGGCAGCAGCTGCAGCAGGTACAACCAACCCGTCAACAGGTGCAGCAGCAGGTACAATGGCTGCAGGCATCGCTGTAATCGCAGCACTCGCGATCATCAAGAAGAAGCAGAAGTAATTTTGCCAATTATCTATCCAAATAAAAATAGCACAAAGGGGAAGAACGCTTCGGCGTTCTTTCTCTTTTTTGTGAAGATTTCCTCGTGCAAAATTATGTAAATTTGTTGACAATTTTTATATGATGTGATATAATAACTTTATGTAGGCTGTTAAGGTGCAGCCTGAAATTATTACGGAGGGATCAGTATGAAGAAAAAAAGGATAGCAGCCTGTGTCATAGCGCTGACGATGACTATTGCAGGTGCGGGCGTAGTTCCTGAGGCGTTTGATACGCTTCTGCCAAACAGCGTCACTGTGGTTGAGGCTGTAAATTCGGCTGACGGAGCTTATAGCTATACAGCATTAAGTGACGGAACGGTCAAGCTGACAAAAATAAATAATGCAACATCAAATATTGTTATTCCGTCAACGATCGACGGTAAAACTGTAACTCAGATCGGCGGCGGTATAAATGCTATTGTTTCTTCCAACTCCGATACTGTAACAAGCGTTACTGTCCCTGACAGTGTTACTGTGATCAATGACAGAGCATTCTATAATATGAAGAATCTCAGTTCGATATCAATACCTTCATCTGTCACTTATATGTGTACTAATTCATTCGGAAATACTGCGCTTATAAATAATTCTGTAAACGGAATCAGCTATGCGGATAATTGGGTTATTAAGGCTGATACAGGTATTACTTCTGTAAACTTTAAGTCCGGAACGGTAGGAATTGCATATAATGCATTCAAAAACTGCACTGCTATTACCAGCCTGACTATACCGTCGGGTGTAAAGTACATTTGTAAATATGCGTTCAATACCTGCTCGGGAATAAGCAGCATTACATTTTCGGGAGATATTGAATCAATAGGTGAGGCTGCTTTTTACGGCTGTTCGTCACTTGCTTCGGTAGATGCTTCAAAGATTTCCGAAATTCCTGACTATGCTTTCTCAAACTGCGTTTCACTGAAAACAGTAACAGTGTCCGAAAGACTTAAAAAGATCGGCAAGCAGGCATTTGAAAATGATAAATCCCTTAAATCATTCAATTTCCCGGGCAGCCTTGTAAGCATCGGATATGAGGCGTTTACGGGAACAGGTATTATGTCAAGCCTCGGAAGTGCAGCAAATAAGATATATAATGGCTGGCTCCTTGAGACAGACAGCTCGGTATCAAGCTTTGATATACCCTCGGGTGTAACAGGAATTGCAACTCTGTTCAGCGGAGAGACAGGCCTTTCTTCTGTGACCTTCCCTGAAGGCTTGAAGTATATTTCCGATGACTGCTTTAACGGCTGTAAGAATCTGACTACGGTTTCTCTGCCTTCAACTCTCAGTGTGATCGGCGACAGGGCTTTTGCAAACTGCGTCGGACAGAATACTATGGCAGAGCTTACAGGTATAAAATCAGTAACTATACCTGACGGTATCGTGTCTATAGGAAAAGAAGCATTCCTCGGTGACACCAGAATAGATTCTGTGACCCTGAAGTCCTCAAGTGTACAGCTTGGTGATCATTGTCTCGGCTTCTATAGTACTGCTTCCAAAGACTCTGCCTTTACCCTCTTCTGCTACGAGAATACAACCCCGTATCAGTATGCGGCAAAGAACGGTATAACTGTCAGCTTGCTTGAGGGCGGCGCTGCTCATACTCATACCTACGGCGGCTGGACGGTAATAAAGGCTGCTACCTGCGGTGCTGACGGCTCTCAGCAGAGAACCTGCTCGGGCTGCGGAGATGTACAGACTCAGGTTTTATATGCAACAGGAAATCATACCTACGGCGGCTGGACAGTAACCAGTAATCCTACCTGCGTAGCCGAAGGCTTACAGCAAAGAACCTGCTCTGTCTGCAAAAAGGTTCAGACACAGACAATAAAGGCAACAGGTATCCATACCTACGGCGCATGGAAAGTAACAAAGGCTGCTACCTGCAAGGAGGAAGGCTCTCAGACAAGGAAGTGTACTGTCTGCGGCAAGGAAGAAACTCAGACGATAGCAAAGCTGACTACTCACAGCTATAAGACAACTGTAGTTGCACCTACAGCAACATCTCAGGGCTATACGCTTCATACCTGCACAGTCTGCGGCACAAGCTATAAGGATAACTATACCAACCCTGTCTCAAAGACAAGCTATTCTATAACCCTTAAAACTGCGGCAACGGGCGAAAGCTCCAAGTATGCTAACAGCTCGGTTTCCCTGAGATTTGCAGGCTCTTCTACCAAGACTGTTACCTCGACCAATAAGACCTTCACGGTTCCCGACGGCCTTGCTGACGGTAACTATACACTGACGGTAGGTGCTGCAAACTTCGGAGAGAGAACCTACAGCGTTACTGTAAAGAACGGAAACCTCACTGCTGACCCGAAGGTAACACTCCAGCTTTACGGCGATGTTGACGGTGACGGAAAGGTCACTACAACCGATATTTCACGCGTTAAGCAGCATCTTATCAAGTATAAGACCCTCACAGCCTATGAACAGATCTGTGCTGATGTTGACAAGAGCAATAAGGTCGATGTGAATGATATTTCCGGTATCAAGAAGCATCTGATAAACTATAAGAAGCTCTGGTAAACAGCTGTAATAATAAATCAGAGCCCGTGTCACAAAAGACACGGGCTCTGCTTGTTGCAAAAGT
>DGRP01000135.1 GCA_002391065.1 Ruminococcus sp. UBA4385
CGCCGTCCAGATTTTCGTCAGATTGCCTTAATTAGTTCTTGTCCTGTGACAGGACATCCCCGACAATAATAAACCTCTCAAAACAAACTCAACTGCTCATACCTGTCAGGGAACTCGGCTATGAAGGTAAAGCATTCGTCGGGGTCATGTATTAGTCTGTATTTTTCGCAGGTTTCGTGGAAATAGCGCATAAGCCGCCTGCTGTTGTCGCTCTCCACATTATAAGCACTGCCGTATTTCGTTATATACTGTTTGCTCAGTCCCGGAAAGTGCTTTTCAAGCTCCTGATAGTAATACTCCCTGTTTCCCTCACGCAATGTCATTCCGATACCGAAACAGATAATGCCTTTTACATCGGCGTCAATGCAGTACTCCATAAGCTTGCGTAAGTTCTCCTCGGTATCCGTGAGAAACGGCAGCAGGGGAGTCAGCCAAACTACTGTGGGGATACCACACTTTTGAAACTCTTTTAGCACCTCATATCGTTTGCTTGTTGGACAGACATTCGGCTCAATTATCTTGCTCAGATTATCATCTGCAATAGTCAGTGTCATCTGCAAAACGCTTTTGCCCTTTTTGTTAATGCTGTCAAAGAGGTCAATGTCACGCAGTACACGGTCGGACTTTGTGATGACAGTCGCTCCGAACTCGTATTTGTCAATAAGCTCCAGACACTTTCTTGTGAGCATAAGCTTTTCCTCACATGGCTGATAAGGGTCGCTCATTGAGCCTGTACCTATCATAATCTTTTTACGCCTGCGTCTGAGTATCTCTTCAAGAAGCTCGGGCGCATTGACTTTGACCTCAATGTCCTCAAACTGATGATCGATATGGTAACACTTGCTTCTGCTGTCGCAGTAAATACAACCGTGAGTACAGCCGCGGTAGATGTTCATTCCGTTTCGCTGTGTGAGAAGTGATTTCGCATTTACAAAATGCATAAGTTTATCCTCTTTTATTAATCGTTTGTATAAGTATAATATAAAACAGAGCTTATGTCAATAAACAGCCATGTAAAGCGAAGAACATTTTTGCTATTGACATAGCCGATAGATTGGTATAGAATAGAATTATAGGGGGCGATAAAATGCTTGGAGCAATAACGGGTGATATCGTAGGTTCGGTATACGAATGGAATAATATCAAAACAAAGGACTTTCCGCTGTTTCGTAAGGATTGTTTTTTCACTGATGATACGGTGATGACTATTGCGGTCGCAGAGGCTATTATGAACGGCGGTGAGCGTGATGATTTCATAAATGCAATGAAGAAGTTCGGGCGAATGTATCCGGATGCAGGCTATGGCGGAAGATTCGGACAATGGCTGAGGTCAGACTCTGAAGAGCCATATAACAGCTTCGGGAACGGCTCGGCAATGAGGGTGTCGCCCTGCGGCTGGATAATGGACTGCGGCTTTTGTGCAAGAACAGGTATGTGGCCTTCAAACGGCAGAGAAACAGCAAAGCTTTCTGCAGAGGTCACCCACAATCACCCCGAGGGCATTAAGGGCGCAATGGCAACTGCCGATGCGATATTTATGTGCAGATACTATTTCGGCGGTTACTGCGGAGATTACGAAAGCCCGATCAATAACGATCCCGAGGAGTGTAAAAGACGTATCAAAAAGCATATCGAGGAAGAGTACGGCTACAACCTGTCCCGTACTTTAGATGAGATAAGACCTTCATACCGCTTTAATGAGACTTGTCAGGAGACTGTTCCGCAGGCTATCATTGCTTTCCTTGAAAGCAATGATTTTGAAGACGCTATCAGAAATGCAATCTCTCTGGGCGGCGACAGCGATACCCTTGCGGCAATAACAGGAGGCATTGCCGAAGCCGCATACGGCATTCCCGATGATATAAGGGAGAAGGCATACTCCTATCTTGATGAGCCGCTGAAAGACGTTCTGCGACGCTGGAAGAAATTTATCGGGGACAGGAAATAAAGTCTGCATTATATGGAGGGATAGATTTGAAGACAAGGTTTACATTAGAAAGCAAAATGTATATTTTTGTTGCATCGGTTGTAATTTTTGCGGCTTTTGGAGTTGCTATGCTGTCATACATTATCACCTCAGGACAGATGGAACGCTTTGATAAGCGTATTACTCTGGATTCAGCTAAAAATTATGTAAGCCTTACTGATGTTGGATATCTGAAAAAGCTTAAAGATGTTGTTTTGTCTGATGAGTATATGACGCTGAGAGATCAGGCGGAAAAAGATGACAATGAGGAGCTTATTATAGATTATCTGAAAGAGAAAGATCTTTGGGAGCAGTATGAGACGGAAAGAGCTAAACTCAGATCATATGTGAAAAATATTAGTGATATAAAGTATCTCTATATTGTGGTCTGGGGTGATAAGGGCAGCAAATATAATATGTACCTTCTTGATGCAGATGATGTACCTGTATATGAGACAGGCTTGTATGAAGAACGTGAAAAAGAATTTCAGGACACTGATCCAAGCAATGATATAGAGCCTACCATCTCAAACGGAAGCTGGGGGTGGCTTTGTTCTGCATATGCACCTGTGTACGACAGTAATGGCGAGCTGATATGTACAGTTGGCTGTGATCTGAAGATGGAAGATGTAATGAATAACAGAAAAACGTTTTTGGTATATCTTTTGATCACAACTATTGTTCTGACTGTTATCATTCTCGCAGGTGCAGTTGTTTTTGTGCATAAAACTGTAGTAAGTCCGCTTACACGGCTTACTGAAGGAATGAAGAGATTTGATCCCGGAGAAGGACAGGAGTATGAAGAAGCAGGGGTTATTAAAGTTGATGTTAAAAGCAATGATGAGATCAGGGACATCTACGAAGAAACAAGGTCTATGCAGATTCGTATAATTGATCATATCAACAGTATTACACAGATCAGAAAAGAAAAAGAAATGGTTGAGGATGTTGTGCGGAATAAGGAACAGGAGATCGGAGTGATAAGCAAGAAGGCATATCGTGACTCGCTTACAGGTGTAGGAAACAAAGAGGCTTACACAGAAAAACTGCGGGAACTTGATGCAGTTTTAGAAGAAGGGAAGACCGAGTTTGCCATAGTAATGATGGATATCAATATGCTCAAAACTGTAAATGATACCTATGGACATACAGCAGGTGATACATATATCAAGGGCTGTTGTTCAGTGTTCTGTGAAATTTACAAGCATTCACCTGTATATCGTATAGGTGGAGATGAATTTGTAGCGGTACTTACAGGAAGCGATTATCAGGAGCGTTTTACAAAGCTTGATAAATTGACCAAAAAATTCGCTGAAACTGAAAAGAATACTGATGTTGAACATTGGTATCGTTACTCGGCATCTGTTGGAATGGCTGAGTATACTGCAGAAGATCAGAATTCTGAAACTGTGTTTAAGCGTGCAGACCAACTTATGTATGAGAATAAGCAGAAGCATAAAAAGGGAAGATAAAAACAGTGAACAAATAAGCTTCGGACAATTGTGGCAGTAAACTGATATAATCAGAGACATCGGTCTGTGTGATCGGACGCTTTTTAATGAATGGTTTTCATGACAAAACTCATGACAAAAATAGGTTGAAATAGCCTATTTTTTCCGTAGAATAGCTCATATCTCTTGACGTATTGTAATTATTTAAGCATATAAAAAAGCACGTATCTGCGTTAAATAGCGTAAATACGTGCTTTTCTGCTTGGCGCGGATTGAGAGATTTGAACTCTCGCGCCGGTTTCCCGACCTACTCCCTTAGCAGGGG
>DGRP01000083.1 GCA_002391065.1 Ruminococcus sp. UBA4385
CGCCTCTGCACATCATCTGCCGTGTCAAGCTTGCTTGACGACCCGCTTATCCGTCGTATTACCCAAATTCTCCTTGACTTGCGTCAGCAAGCCTGCGTCGAATTTAGGCAATCTGACGAAAATCTGGACGGCGCATCTGATGCACAGAGGTCGTGCGGTGTTGCCTTAATTGACTTTTTTACAGCATTATGATATAATTTTCATCAACAGGCAACCGTTTGTGATCTATGTGGGTATATATTACAGAAATAAAAAAACGGAGGAATCATTATGCCAACAAAAATAAATATACTGGACTTTACAGACCTTGGGTCAATAAATGAATCAACCGAGCTGTTTCCTCGTATTTATAATGAAGCTATTCAGGCAGCAGGGCAGAATACCTCTCCTGCTTTTGAAGAAATACTTACTAAGTTTAACAATGTGTTCACCCTGATCCAGCGTAAGGCAATAAAGCAGCAGCCGATGAACGCTGCTGAGGCAGACGCATATACAAATGCCGTACAGGATCTGAAGTCAGCACTGTCGGAGTTCCCGGGACACAACCCGAATGCAAGCGAACAGGAAAAGAACGCTGTAAATCAGCTGAAAGAAAGCTTTGACGGTCATGACAAAAGGTTCAATGAGATAAACGGATATTTCAGAAAAGCCGCAACAAAAAAGTACCTTGGAGATACCTATGATCTTTTCTTTGATTATGAGAGGAACATTAAAACCATCTATGGAGATAAGTACTATTCTTTAGAATCCAGACAGTCGCTTCCTAATCCTCATCATTATTCTGTTGACCGTACAGCGCTTCAGAGCATTACAATGATGACTCTTGCCGACAGGGGCTATTCTATCGAGGAGATAACAGACCCCGATATGCTTCAGGACAAGAAGAAAGAAGTCTGCGAAGAGGTTCTCGGACACATCAAGGGCGGAACAAAGAAGGATCAGGAGTGGCTTGCTAAGAAAATGTATAACGGTCATAAAAAAGCAGTTGCATTGATGAACAAAGCAGCCAATGAGATAGATTTTTCAAATCTTGATATTGGTCATGACAAGAAGGCTGTTCAGCTTGCTAAAATGGCAGATGCGACCTTTGACAGCTGGCAGGAGCTTGACCACTGCAAGGACGAGTTCACTGTGCTGGCTCAGAAGGATCATCCGGAGTGCAAAACTTATCTGGAATGCAAGAACAAGCTCTACAACGAAATTCCGAGAACCTACAAGGCAGCTTTCCAGACAATTGCAGATGTTCCCTCACGAATGAATTCCTTTGACATCGCACCTACAAGCGGAAAGGCAATTTATATAATTGCTGATCATGCTGCATTCCAGACCCATATAGGACTTCTTGCACAAAAGCAGAAGCAGTATGCAGGCACAGGTAAGCCGTTCTCGGAATGGCTTACACCTAATGAGCTTTTACAGAATGAAGCTTCCGTAACTGCAGCAGCCAGAAATTATATGTCAACTAAGTTCAATCATCTTAATACGCTAAATAAAGAGCAGCTTACTGCTGTAAGCAAGGATATCCTCTCGCTCGATTATGCAAAGAAAATTCGTATCAGCACCGAGCTCGATGATGACGGTATGAATAAGATCACAGGTATACCCGAGAACGCAGAGGTTGACGGCCTTGTAAGAATGAGAACTGCTTCTAAGGCAGACAGCTTCGATGAGGTCATCGCAAATATCGAGGTAGCACGCAATCTTGTACATTGGAACAGCGGTGAATTTTCTGACGCACGCTCTGCTCTGAAGGAGCTAAACACTGCATATAAGGCTTATCACAACCTCGACCACCCAACCGATGCCGAGCGTTCCAAAGCACTTGATGAGCTCAGAAAGAAGCAGGAAAAGGCCGAGCAGAAGCTCAACAAGTGGTTTGAGCGCAAGGCGAAAAACGGCTTTGTTGACAGCCCCGACCTTGTAAACGGCAAAAGCACTCAGCAGAAGCGTTATGATATTATGAAGCAGGCTCTGAATGAGACCAGGGCCATCAAGGCTGACCTTGACAGAATGGCAAAGGACAGATATGAGGTAAACAACAAGTTCAATCTCAGCGAGTCCTACAGGAAGAGAGCAGAGCAGGCACAGGGCTATGAAAAAATATCTCTCACAGGTGCAAGGGAAGCATACGAAAACCTGACCGAAACCTCACAGATGCTTGAGATAAACAAGCCTTTCTCAAAGGATGAAATGCAGGATATAAAGAAGAACGTTGCAGCTATCATTTACGATCATCAGCTTCACAAGACCTACACTCAGGGCGAGATCAAAATGATAAAGGAAGACAAGGATATGTATCTGAACGCTGTTGAGAGGATAGAAAATTCGCAGGCTATGGAGCAGACTCTCAAGGGCTTTGACCGTAAGCAGCTCAGAGACCTTGTTGTAAGTCCTAAGAAAACTATAGACAAGTTCCTCACAAATGAGATGAAGCTTGTCGGCAAGAAGAACAACAATATGAATGTCGAAAAAGGCGGAACAAAGCCTAAAAAGGCTGTAAAGACTACTGATGTAAAGAAAAAACAGAATCTAAAGTCAAAGAACATTGTAAAATAGTTAATTCTATCCCCGAACTTTGCTGTTCGGGGATATCTGTTTTGGGTAGAAGTTCTAAAGAGGTACGGGGCGATAGCCCCAGAGGGTAAGGGGCGAAGCCCCTCTCCTCTCATTCCGGCCGAGGCTGTCTGTACGAAGGTACAGACCTGACGAGGCAAAGTCTGCACTATATTGAGTTTATCGACAAACTGTTATTCCCGAAAATCACTGTTCGGGGAGTATTTTTTTAGGTGATTTTTTTTGGAGAAAAGCAGTTATTTGTGCAACCTGTTTCGGGTAATTCGGGTATTACTATCGAAAGGAAAAAATTTCCGATAAACCATTCAGGAGGAGAGCAATATGCCAAAAAATAAATTACTTGACGTGTTCAAAAATGATAATTTTAATAAGGAAAGCTTCAAGAAAGAAGCTATAGACAGAGGCTGGAATCCTGCCCGTGACAAGAAGGTCCTTGATAATCTTTTCATAGCTATGGAATGTATCATAAAGGAGCAGAACGAGGAAAAGGCAAGGAAGGCTAAGGAAGCCTTGTCACTGCTTATAATCAACGGCTGCCTGCTTACCCAAAGGGCTGACCCTCTTGATGAGTTCCTCGATTTTCACCCTGCTGCTCAAAATTATTATCACCCGCAGAGGGAGACCTGCTATGCGGAACTTCGCAAGTATTCCACCGATCTGCTTGACATTGAAGAGCCGAACAATGAGTCTGCTCCAATGCCCGAGGCCGATAACTTCTCAATAGTGCCTGTCCCGGAGGTAAAGGACAGCGGAAGCGGCGGCGGTATTTCAGCAGAGGATAAAAACAAGAAAAAAATCAAGGCAAATGAGAATATCATAATCCCGAACTTTGAGGAGGGCAGTGCTCCTCCTGTTGAAGATCTTGATGCGCCTGCTGCGTTTGGTACGCAAAGCATCAAAGTTGAGCAGCCCAAGGAAGAAGCTGATCCCGTCGGCCAAGAGGTCATTGATGTAATGGAGCTTCTTGCTGCAAACAATAACGGCAAAAATAATCAGAACGAGAATGTCATAAATGACGATCCCATAAATGAAGCGCCGAAGCAGCCTGCGCCCAAGAAAAAGGGAATTCCTTCGGCAGCGGCAGTGTTCTTCGGAGCAAGGCTTTGTGAGTGCGACGGCATACTTACAAATCGCTGGAATTTCAGCCATACCGATGAGCACCGAGCTCTTGCGGCTGCGTTCAGAACGCTCAAAAATGTCGGAGATCCCGACTCTGCGCAGTACGATTACAACGCTAAGAAGTCGGCTTTGATAGATGCAAGAAATGCAGCCAAAGCGTACATCAAGGCTAAGCTTAATTATGATAACGAGGACAAACCCGCCGACTGGAGACCGGGCAGCCCTGCAGGAAGAGACCGCTTTAACGGAGCGCTTCAGCTTGTAATAAACGTTACAGAGGAAATGAAGCGTCTTGGAATGAAGGTCGAAAAGGAGAATGAGATCTTTGCAGAGCAGTGCAAGGTCAGAAAAGCCTTCAACCCTAAGAAGAACATATCTGTAAAATCGAAGTATTCTGCAACAAACAAGTGTGTGAATACTATCCTTATGGATAAGCTCGGCAGCAAGCCTACAAAGCAGGTCAAGGAGCTTATGATAGCTGATAAGCAAAATGCAGAAGACGTCAAGAGAGTAGCTGACCTTGCGGTTGCAAAGAAAGGCGGACGGGTTTACGGAGACTACATTGAAAAGGCAGAGATCATTCAGAGTAACAATCCTCAGGCTGTTCCAAAAACAACCGTAAAGAAATCAGGTGCTAAGATTGTAAAAGACAATCTGCTTAAAAACGGATAATGAGTTAATTTTTCATAGTGGCCTTTTGATGAAAATATCCGCAGGGAAGTGCTCCCTGCGGATATTCTCTTTATCAGTATTTCAGTATTTTAACATCGCCCGATGAGGTATCTATGCTGAGCTCATTTGTACCGCTGCCGCAGATGTAGGTATCATCGCCCTTTTTTGACATCGGAAGCTCATAGTCAATATCGCCCGAGGCTGTGTCGATCTCAGCTGTGAAGTCGGCGTTTTCGGGGAGATAGAGCTCAATGTCACCCGAGGAAGCCTCAATGCTTGTGTCGGAGGGCATTTCAGCAAGCCTTATCACCTTGTCGCCCGAGGACGAATCAACGCTGAGCTTGTCGGTGTGTTCTGCACTTATCTTAATATCTCCCGAGGAGGTTTCAGCGCTTATGCTGTCAGCCTTGCCCGTCTGCTCTATGGAAACCTCTCCCGAGGAGCACTCGGCGGATATTTCTGAAGCCTCGCCCGAGAAGCTGATATTGCCCGATGAGGTATCAGCCGAGAAGCTGTCTGCGCTGCCGTTATAGGTCATATTGCCTGAGGAAGCGTCCATGCTGACTTTTTCCGAGCTGAGCCCCTCGACGGTTGCGTCAGCGGAGGAGCAGTCCACGCTGATGTCCCTGAAGTCCGTGTCTTTGGGAACGCTTATTTCAAGGGTTTTATCCTCATCGCACCTTTCTCCCGACTTGCAGAAGCGTATATGAAGAGTGCTGCCCTCTGCCCAGCTGTGAACCTTGTATTTGTCATCGAGCTCGTTCTTTGAGGTTTCCTTTATGCTGACATCTTTGCTGTCAGAAGCGCTCACTGTTATCTTTCCCGTCGGCCAGTCAATATCGAGCTTATCTATCTTGTCCGTGATTTCACGGTCTCCTGCCGTGTACTTATCAGCGTTTGAATACTTCACTGTTGAGCCGTTTATAAAGCCCGCCGAACAGCCGCACAGACACATCATAGCGGCACTTATCAATGCTCCGAAAACTATTTTCTTTTTCATTTTACTTCCTCCTCTTTTTACCTGTAAGCACTCCGATGAGTGCGAATACTGCTCCGATAATAAGACAGATAACTGCCGTTGCAGGAAAGCTGCTGAATTCAACTCTTGTGCCGAAGGCTTCGATATAGAATACCGAGCTCATATCGCCGATACCAAAAACGAAATTGCAGACTATCATTATCACACCCGTTATGCCGAGTGCCGCTGCTGCTTTGAGTGCCCTTCCTGTCTTGAAATATCTGATAGTCAGGAACAGTGCCCATGCCCAGAAAAGTATCGGAAGGGAAATCATTCCCGCAAGCTTGTAGTATCCTGCCCCGAGACTGTGTTCAAGCCCTATGCAGAGCATCATCAGCACAAACAGAACAGTATCGAGTGTCATCACCGAGAGACCTTTGCGCTTTTTTATTTTTGAGGCTATCGGCTTTGCCTTTACCGCAAACGGAGCAAAGAACACTGATAGTCCGAAAAGTGCAGCTGTCGCTGCGGTGAAGAACCAGCCGCCCCCTCCGACAACGCTGCATACACCGAGCAGGAGCACAAGGCTCACGCTGAACGAACCGAGCGTCCAGAGACCCTTATTTTCGGGTGCAAGAAGCGGTACAGCTATCAGTGATGCAGGCACAAGCATTGCCGCCAGTACTATCATTACCCATGAAAGACCGCCTGTTGAAAGTCCGACTATCAGGCATATCAGAACAGGGAGCATGAATATTCCTGCAAACACAGTTCCGAGAACTGCGCTTTTGCGCTTAAAGAATTTTGCCTGCGAGGAAAGAGCGTCCTCACGCTCAATGTCGATTACGCTTTCGATCTCTCCGCTTGACCTCAGCTCATTAAGATAATCTGAGCACGCCCTGCATTCCCCGAGGTGCTCCTCTACTATCTGACGGCTGCTTTCGCTGCATACATCGTCCTGATACAGCGGCAGAAGGTCTCTTATTAAATCGCAGTTATACTTCATTGTTGTCTAACCTCTCTTTCAGTTTCATTCTGGCACGGTGATAGGTGACTCTTGCCCACGATTCTGTTTTCTTGAAGATGACGCCTATCTGCTGGAAGGAAAGCTCTCCGAAAACCCTGAGCTCAAATATCTCTTTATATGGCTCTCCGAGCTCATGGAGCGCAAGGTGTATCCGAAAGCTCTGATCCTTATCGGTAATGCTTTGTTCAAGGCTTTTGTCATTGTCGGGAGTGTCCTCGGGTATCTCACCGCCGTGACGGGAATTTCTTCTCAGCTCGTCTGTATACAGGTTTTTGGCGATCGCACACAGCCACGACAGCTGGTCGGATTTCCCCTTAAACTTACTCTTCGAGGTCATAGCCTTGAAAAATGTCTCCTGAGTGATTTCCTGAGCAGTATCTTTATTTCCTGCCAATGTCATCACAAACGAATATACCTTCATATAGCAGGTCTCATACATCTTTTCGAGGGTATCGTCCACTGTCACCGCACCTCCTTTCTTTTGCCTTACATTGGTTAGACGGAGAAGTTCCGATTTCGTTACAAAAAAAATAAAAAATTTTTTTCTCTTTTTTTCAGGCATTTATATAATTATAATACTATATATATCAGCAAAAATCAATACATAACAGCAGGAATATCAGCAGTCGGACATTCCTGCCGTTTCTTTTTGTGATTTAGCCCAAAGCAGAAATCAGTCGGGCAAGTGTAAAATTTTTTCTTTTTTTTATGTTTTCTTTTATAATGTATAATGGGCTTTTTGTCAGGTTAGTAATGGTTGACAAGAGAAAAAATATTTTGTATAATACATTTTGATTTTGAATCTGTAACTGTGGGGGGATATGAATGAAGCGGGTACTGATATATGATGACCTTGCTGAGCACAGCGAAACACTTTCTGCGATACTGAAAAAGCTTCTTAATACTAAAACAGAAATAGATATTGCTCACAACAATGATGAGGCTGTGGAGTTTATTTCAGCGAACAGCTATGCGGTTATCTTTCTTGATATTGAGCTTGACGCAAACAAAAACGGTATAGACTTCGGCAAGCTGATAAGGCAGAACTGCAAGGGAACAGCACTGGTGTATATAACCTCGTACATAAAATATGCGGAAGATATCTTTGTAAATTCTCCCGATGCACTTATGCTCAAGCCCTTTTCCGAGGAGGGTGTAAACCGCACTCTCAATATACTCAGGCTGAAAAACGAAGAGGACGATGTTATATCTGTCAGCTTCGGCAAAAACGGGGTTGAGAGCATATCGCTCAGCAATATCGAGTATATTGAATCTTCAAACCGCAGGCTCAGCTTTTACTCTGATAATAAAGAGCCTGCATACCAGTTTTTTAATGTCAAGCTTACGGAGCTTATGAAAAAGCTTCCGCCGTATTTTGTGCGCTGTCATTACAGTATTGCTGTGAACATGAGAAAGGTCAGACACCTTGAAAGATATTTCTTTGTTATGGAAAGCCAACGTGAAGTCCCTATAAGTCAGGGACGCTTTGCAGATACCAGAAAATCGTACCTTACGTTCCTTGGAGACAAGCTATGAACCTTTATGAAATAAATTACGGTCTGAATCTTATAGTTCAGCTTATGCTCGGAGTGTTCCTGTTCAACAACCTGTGCAAAAACAAGCACGGCTTTGTTGTTACCCTTATCTGCTACTATCTGCCGTTTCTGCTGATACAGATACTTTCCCTGCATTACACCAAGCTTCCGCAGGCTGTTTACAGTATGCTGAAAATGAGCCTGACAGTAATAATACTTATGACCTTTTATGATGCGGGCATAAAGCAGGCATTGAAAGCGCTGGCGCTGTTTACATTTCTCCAGCTTATATGCGAGTTCCCCTCGATAGGAATAGTAAAGATCCTGGGCTATAATATTTTCTCGGATTATTCTTCGGTAAACGGCTCGGTTTATATAACTGTGGGACGTATATTTATTATAAATCTGTTTCTTGTAGTGATACTGGCATCAGTGTATTTATATTCGAGGAAAAAGGACAATGATATTCACAGGGTCACCGACCTGCTTATGATTTTTGTGTTTGATGTGCTGCACATGCTGTTCCTTATATTCTACTACAAGGTAAACTTCAAAAACATCACCGAGACAGACAATCTGATACAGATAATCTTTCAGGGAATACTGATAATGCTTCTGCTGATACAGTATCATAACACCCGACGCACAAGAAGCCTTATCAAAACAGAGCAGGAGCTTCAGCTGATGAAAGAGGAAATGGAGAACAACTATAAGTATTATCTGCTTGCCGAATCCAGATTTGACGATGTATCGGGGCTGGTAAACGAGCTCAGCGAACAGATAGGCATTTTCCGTGAGCAGATGAAAACACAGCCTGATTCCCTCGAAACCGACAGCTTTATGGATAACATAAACAAAAAGCTGAACTCAATAAAGGCAGTAAACTACTGCGCAAACAAGACGGTAAATGCAGTTCTTACACTGAAGCTCAACGAGGAAAGGGTAAGACCTGTAAATACTCAGCTTGTACTGCGAAGCTGTGAGGTTCTTTCGGAAATAAGCGATTATGACCTTTGCAGCCTGTTCTCTAACCTGTTTGACAATGCCGTAAACAGCTGTCTGCGGACAGCCTGCCCTGAAAAATCATTTATCGAAATGAAAAGCGATATAAAAAACGAATACTTTGTACTGCGTGTAAGCAATTCCTGTGAGGACTCTGAGGCTGAGCTTTCCTCGCCGAAGAGTGCAGGCCACGGCTACGGTCTCAGGATAACACAGGATATATGCAGGCGCAACGGCGGAGAGCTTATCCTTGACCGTGACGGCAATGTAATGCACGCAACTGTATTTCTGAGGAATGTACAAGCATGAATACTGTAATTTATCTGCTGAATACTATCGTTCAGCAACTGGCCGTATCGTTCTATTTTTATCAGATCGGCAAGCCTAAATACAAATATCCGATAGTCTTTCTGGGTATGTGCTCGGCTATCCTTATTGAGTACGGCATATCATATTGCTTTTTTCCGAATGCACCTATGTTTCCGCAGTACATATCAAAGATAGGAATTAATTTCTTTGTTTTCTATTTCCTGTTTGACGGCAGACTGCTGCATAAAATCATACAGCACCTGTCATTCTACCTGATAGCGATCATTGTCGAAGGCCTTATGTACGGCTTTGTGTTGTTTGTATTCTCGGCTGTGAAATATACGGAATATAACATTGTCAATGATTCGTATATCATAGCCGCAGGAAGAATAATGACTGCCGATCTACTTCTTGCAGTGCTTGTCGGCGTTGCGGAGATAGTGAATATCCGCCTCAGGAAAGACAAAGCAGATAAGGCTGTTATTAAAGACCTGTTTTTCATTATTGTTTTAATGCTGGGCCATTTCGGTTATCTGCTGATATACTATAAGCTCAACAAAAATGACCGTACAAACATGAACAATCTTATTCAGCTGGCTTATCAGGTATTGTTTCTGGTGCTGGTGTTCATTCAGTATTACACAGCGCTGCGCTCCCGTGAGCTTATGAGGGCTGAGCAGCAATTCCGGATAGTCAGGGCTGAAATGGATAACAACTACCGATACTATCAGCTTGCGGAGTCAAAGTTTGATGAGATCTCAAAGCTGAGACATGACCTTAACAATCAGCTCGGAACAGTAAGACAGCTTCTTGTAAACGGCAATGATATAGAACGTGCCGAAAGCATTATCGACAGCATAAGCGAGAACCTTGCAAAGGTAAGACCTTCGGTATACTGTGCGGATAAGGCGCTGAATGCGGTGCTGTCTGTGAAGTACAATGAGCTGAAGGCAAAGGATATTGAGCTTCATTTCAGCTTTGAGGGCTGTGATGAGTTTAGCTCGGATACACATGAACTGTGTACGCTGTTTTCCGATATGCTGGATATCTGTGCCGAGGACTGCGCAGCCTTTGAGGCTGAGGATACACAGCAGCTGTATCTTAACTGCATCGGCAGTGAGGACGGCTTCCGACTGAGCATTACTTCGCCCTGCGGACACGCAGAGGGGGAGCTTTCGGAAGGGAAAAGCCGGATACTGCAGCGCTCTGTTGAACAAATTTGCAGAAAATACGGCGGAAGCTTCTCAAGGCAGAAAAAAGATGACCGTATGATAAGCTTCGCAGAAATAAAAGTTCGGAATGATCTCTCTGTATAAAATGCAGAGGGATTTTTCTTTTTAAATTCTGCACCTCAGCGTTTAAATTTTGACGGTGCGGCTTACTCTGTGTTGAATATATGATACCAAAATGATATAATTAGCATGGCTTTTAGCAGGCTTGATGAAAAGGGGAAAGCAGGGTAGATAAGCAAGCAATATACAGGCTCGCTGCAGAATAAAGCAGCGGGCTCTGTATGATTGTTTGCGGGAAATCAGACGGTAAATTCGTGTTTAAGCACATTGCCGAAAACTGCCTGCCAGTATGATAAGCAAAATTCATATCGGAGGTAACAATGAAGAGATTTTTGCAGATAATGCTGTGTGCCGTGCTTTTCCCGAAGCTTACAGCCCTTGCCGAAGACGCACAGCTGCTTGATACTGAAAAGGCGGCAGAGACACTGATAGGGGAGTTCCTTAACAGCGGCGGCTTTGCGCAGGTGAGACTGAACACATTCCCTTTTATATCGAGGGAAACACAGGCTTTGACGGCTTTGTTGTCTATCTGACCTATGATCCTCAGGTTATTACCCCTGTGGATATAGATGACAGCAACGGTGACATCAACACACCTATTGATAAGTTCTGACAAGGCGCAGAAAGGTTTTTAAATCCAAACGGAGGTGAAAGAATGAAGAAAATATTATTAAGGCAACACCGCACGACCCATGTGCATCAGATGCGCCGTCCAGATTTTCGTCAGATTGCCTAAATTCGACGCAGGCTTGCTGATGCAAGTCAAGGAGAATTTGGGTAATATGACGGATAAGCGGGTCGTCAAGCAGGCTTGACACGGCAGATGATGTGCAGAGGCGTTAGCCGCGGGTCGTGCGGTGTTGCCTTAAGCCGAATTGCCGCAGGCGTAATGGCAGCAGCG
>DGRP01000047.1 GCA_002391065.1 Ruminococcus sp. UBA4385
GAAATAGTTAGTGCAGAATTAATATAGCTTTTTAGCCTGCACTATCTTGCTCCGCGTTCAAGGTCTGAAAAGCCAAAGCAAAAGTACGGCGCGTATTGGTGCAGGGTTTTCCCTGCCTTTTGTCATTTTAAAGAAAAACTGCATACAATATCCCAAGGAGGGATACTTATGCATGAAAACTATTTTATGGGAGCTAAGGTTAAGGACGGCTTCTTCAATGCTTTTTATGATGAAATCAAGGACAAAGGCTATTACGGCTATATCCTGAAGGGCGGTGCAGGAACAGGAAAGTCATCTCTTATGAAAAGGGTGTGCTCAGCGTTTGAAAACGAACAGGCTGTTACCTGCTATCATTGCTCCTCGGACCCTGATTCCCTTGACGCCGTAGTTCTTCACGGCTCAAAGGTTTATATCTGTGACGGCACAGCGCCCCATGTTATGGAGTGCCGCTATCCGGGTGTCAGTGAAGAAATCATAAATCTCGGTCAGTTCTGGGACAGCGAGATTCTTAAAGAGCGAAAAGATGATATCATATCCTCGACAGATGAAAACAAGGCGCTTCTGTCCTCAGCATCCGATTGCCGGTCAGCCCTGTCAGATGCGTGCCTGAGCATTAAGAACACCGCTTCAAGGCTCCTTGACGATGAAAAGCTTGCAGCCTTTTCCAAAAGGCTTTTCAGAAGGCTTGACTTAAAGCCGCTTGATAAGTCGGGTACAAGGACAGTACGTCAGCTTACAGCCTTGACAGAGTATGGCTGTATGACTTATCTTGATTCTACGGACAGGTATGAGAAAGTATATACAATGAGTGACAGCCTGTTCCACGCATCTCATAAGCTTTCGGAGCTTATATCCTCGCAGGCGCAGGCACAGGGCTATGATGTGATAGTCTGCCCGTCGGTTGCTTTTAATAATAAAGTCTTTGAGCACGTCCTTATCCCCGAGGCGGGTACAGCCTTTCTGTCTGATACTCCGCTTACACAGCTTGGTGATACAGGTGAGAAGATAAATCTGAGACACTTTTATGATATGAAGAAAGCAGCAGACTTCAAGTCTGTTATCCGACTTGATAAGAGCAGGCTGAAGCTTCTCAGCGAGCTTACCTATAAAGCTGTCGCCGAGGCTAAAAAAGTTCATGATAAAATTGAGGACTGCTACATCGGAGCAATGGATTTTGAGAGCATTGAAGCCCTTACCGATGTCCTTATCGGACAGATAGCGGCACACTGAACAAATATCATAAAATTAGTTTTTTTGCTTGTAAATAGTTGTACTTTCTAACAAAAACAAAGCACTCTTCTTTACTTTTGAAATAAGTTGTGATATACTATTATGTTGAGTGATAGTGTGTATTCACACGCTGAAAGGAGAGTTAGTATGCTTGCCCCTGCTGTTTCTGAGGACTACCGCCGTGACCGCATTGAGCGCTGTAAAGCTCACGAGTGCATAGATTACAGAGTGCTTCGTGACAGAGGCGTGTTTCTTCTCGGGGCAGAAGGGCTTGCATATCTTGATGAGCTTGAAGCAGTGCTGACTGAAAAAAGCGTTGCAATAAATGAAGCTGCTATCAGTAATAATGAATTTATGATAGCCTTTGATTTGAAAAACGCTCCTCTTGATGATACAAGCCGTGAAGAGCTTGAGCACTATGCAGGCGGACGTCTTCTTATTACCGATGACAGGGAGAAGGCAGGCTATATTTCAGCGATAGTGCCTGTGCTCTATGCCCCGAGAATATACGGAGCAGGTCTTGAAAACGGTGAGAATGCCCATGAAAACGAAAGCATGAACGCATCTGACCTTTTAGGTGCTGTGCTGTTTCTTGCATCACGGAGGAGAACTCTTCGTATATGTGTATATTATGCAGGTCACGGAGGCTGTACCGTAAAGGGTGCAAAAAGCGTTGAAAGCGGCGGCTATGACAGGATAATGTCCTATGATGACGCAAAGAAAATGCTTTCGTTTTCCGAACAGCACCCCGATGAGCTTTTCTATTTTGATGACAGCTATAGCGGACAGCTGGAGCTTCTTCATAAAAGGCTTTTTGAGTGCCTTGAAGAGTTTGACCGTATTTGCCGTGAGAATGAGATAAGCTATTTTCTGGGCGGAGGATCGCTTCTCGGTGCTGCCAGACACGGAAACATTATCCCGTGGGACGATGACATGGACGTTATGATGACGAGAGAGGAATATGATAAGTTCCTTTCCGTTGTTGATAAAAGCATTAATAAGGAAGATTTCTTTTTCCAGTCCTCGGCGACCGACCCTATGTACCACAGCATTTTTACTAAGCTTCGTATGAACGGCACTGTTTATGCAACTGCCTTCTCAAAAGAGCACTACCATTTACATCAGGGAGTGTTCATAGATATTTTCGTACATGACAAGACCTCGGACTTAAAGCTGTTAAGAAAGCTTCACGTTTTCCTGACCTTGTTTGCAAGGTCGATGGTCTTCAATAAATGGGCGGAAAAGCCTATGCATTTTTACGGAAAGCTAAAGCCCGTCTGCAAGCTTGCTACGTTTTTTATTGAGCACAGCAGTATAAAGACACTTGAAAAAATACAGCATAAGGCTGTTACCTTTTTTGATAAGCGCCGTACCCGTTATCTCTATGACGGTACAGGTGAGCACCTGAGACACGGCGGCTTTCCTGCAAAGTGGCTTTCAGAGACTGAGTATCTGCAGTTTGGCAAAAACAAATATCCCGTACCCGCAGGCTATGAGAGATACCTTTCATATTCCTACGGAAGTGACTGGCAGAAGCTCATACCTGCAAGTCTCAGAAAATCGGGACATGATGTAGTTGAATTTGACTTTAATAAAAAGTAAAGGTGAAATACAAAGATGTTAGATATTATTCTTTTCGGCACTGATTCGGCTGTAATGAGCGAACAGCTCTCAGCCCTCACTGCCGCAGAGAGCTTTCAGGATAAGAGTGTGCATATCTATGTGATGGACCATACAGGTTCATTCAGTGTTAATGACGAATACTCGGGAGTCAGCGGTTCAGTTACCTATAATGATGTGTCTGAGCTTTCAGAGCCCGAGGCATTCAATTTTGCACTCAGAGAAACTGACGGGGAACGTATCATGTTTATAACAGATGACGGAATTATTCCGCCTGATTCTCTTGATGCGGCAATGAGGTCAGTTGCAAAGCAGGATATAGTTTCATTTACCCCCTATTGCAGGAACGAAGAAAAGGGCGGCTTTTCATCAACTCTTACCTTCAAGATGACGTTTGACAGAAAGCGCCGCTACAGGGTAGATCTGAAAATGTTCCCTGAGAGATTTCATATCTGCTTTTCGGCATATTTTTTTAATAAGGCACTGTTTGACGGTGTAACGTTTGATGAAAGCCTGCCTGTTGATTCTGACATGAAGGTGCTGTTGAAGCTTCTTGATGAGCAGGGCGGCTATCTTCTTCTGGACAGGCCCTATAACTGCGGTCACCCGAATGAGAGAGACTTCTTCAACTATCCTCCGCAGTTTGAAAAGTGCTGGTATGAGGAATCGGTAGACAATTTCCTGATTGATGCTGTAAAGCCCGATTCTTCGATATTTGTAAACCATTTTGTGCTTTATCTTATCTGCTGCAGATTTGCCTGCAACATGAACGAGAGAGACAAGAGCATTCTTTCTCCCGATGAGGCGCAGATGTTTTTCAAAAAGATCGGACAGGCTCTCAAAAATATTGATGACATCACTATTTCAAGCTGTCATCATCTGACGGGAAAGGGCATTATCCCGAGATTTTTCGTTCTCAATCTTCTCAGACTGAAATACAATGACTATGAGCTTATGCCCGAGATCAGTGCTACCGCTGCCGAGATCTCAGCGCATATAGGCGGCAGCCAGATATGGTCGCTCGGCTCATCAAAGCTAGAATTCAAGGTGCTTTATCATGACGGTGAGAACCTTGTTATGGACGGCTTCTATCCGGGAAGCTATGTATTCAATGAGGGCGATATAGAGATATTCGGTGTGCTTGACCAGAGCATTGAGTATCCGCTTGTAAGAACACATGTTTATGCACTTAATAAGTTCTTCAATGTGTCGGCGAAGGGCAATTATACCTTCCGCTTTATGATACCCGAAAAGGAGCTCAGACGTCACAAGACCTTCTCATTCTGGCTCAGATATAAGGGCAGGAATTATCCGTTGCCTATCACTCTTATCAGAGCAGAGACAAAGCTCAGTATGGTTAAAAATTCATACTGGGTATGCGGAAGAACTATCATTACGCTTGATACCGCAATGAGGTGCTTTGTGGTTGAAAAGCTTACAAGAATGGCTCACTTCAAGCATGAGCTTAAATTCATAAGGTCTATCAGCCGCAGCACTCACGGAATGTGGAAGATAAAAATGGTCGGAAACAGACTGCTTTACTGGCTGACCAAGCCCTTCTACAAAAAGAAGATCTGGCTCACTATGGACAAGATATTCAAAGCAGGCGACAACGGCGAGTACTTCTACCGCTATGTCAAGTCCCGTGCTCCCGAGGGTGTGAAGATATACTATGTAGTTCAGCATGATTCACCCGACTACGCAAGACTTAAAGCCGAGTTTGATACTATTGTAAAGTTCAATTCTATCAAGCATAAGATGCTTGCTCTTCATACCGACCTTATGCTTGCAACCCACGTTGATACAATGAACTGCAACGGCTACTATGCCGCAACTCAGAAGTACTTCAAAGACCTGTATAACGCAAGAGTTGTCTGCCTTGCTCACGGCCTGACTATACAGAAAATAGCTCAGTACCAGAACAGGACATTCGATAATACAGTTCTTTATTTCTTTGCTTCAAAATATGAGATCAAGAACGTATCGCACGAGGTTTATGACTACTATGACAGGTCAATGCTTTGCCTTACAGGTCACGCAAGATATGACGGCCTGAAGTCAAATGACAAGAAGATAATCCTCATTACTCCTACATGGAGAAGAGGTACTACAACAGGCAAGGCGAAAAAGGGCTCGACCTACGCTCACAGCTCCAGCTTTATTCACAGCGATTATTATAAGATCTATAACGGTCTTATAAACGATGACCGCCTTATTAATACCGCTAAGGAGCATGGCTATAAGATAGTATATCTGCTTCACCCCGCTATGAGCTCTCAGCTTGTTGACTTTGAGAAGAAGGACGGAGTCGATATCATAGCAGCGGCAGGAGATATGAGCTACGAGAAGATACTTACCGAGTCAAGCCTTATGGTGACAGACTATTCGGGAGTGCAGTTTGACTTTGCTTATATGAAGAAGCCCCTTGTATACTATCACCCCGATGTGCTCCCTCCTCAGTATGAGGCAGGCGGATTGGAGTACGAGACTATGGGCTTCGGGCCTATCTGCCGAAATCATGAGCAGATAGTCGGAGAGCTTTGCGATTACATCAAGGCAGGCTGTGTCATGAAGGATATGTACAAGGAGAGAGTCGATGACTTCTTTGAGTACTCCGATCATAACAACTGTGAGCGTATCTATGATAAGGTCATAGAGTTCCAGTCACGTTTTGGCAAGGTCAATGTTGACGATTACGGAAAGAAGCGGTCATAAGACCGATAAAACGGAGGTAAAATATGAACATAGCTGTTATTTTTGCGGGCGGTGTCGGTGTAAGAATGGGAGCAGGTATCCCGAAGCAGTTCCTTGAGATAAACGGAAAGCCTGTTATTATCCACACACTTGAACTGTTTGAAAACCATCAGGAGATCGACAAGATCTATATCTCAATGCTTGAGGATTATATCCCTTATATGTGGAAGCTTGTATCCAAGTTCATGATCTCAAAGGTCACCGATATTATCCCCGGCGGAGAAACAGGTCAGGATTCCATATATAACGGTCTTAAAAGAGCTCAGCAGGACAACCCCGATGATTCTGTAGTTCTTATCCATGACGGTGTACGCCCGTGGGTGACTTATGATACCATTACCAGAAACATCGAGGGCGTAAAGGAGCATGGCAATGCTATAACCTGTACTCCATGCTATGAGACTATCCTCATGAGCACTACAGGCAAGACAGTAGAGACCGTTCCCTACAGAAAGGACACCTACGCTGCACAGGCGCCCCAGAGCTTCCGCCTCGGAGAGATCATCGCAGACCATGAGATCGTCAGACAGAGAGAAACAAGATACGATAATCTTGTTGATTCCTGTACCCTTATCAAGAGCGTAGGCAAAGAAGCCTATATGGTAGAGGGCAACAGAGGAAATATCAAGGTAACTACTCCCGAGGACGTTTATATGTACAGAGCTCTCATTCAGTATAAAGAGAATGAGCAGGCCTTCGGCATAGGCTCTACACCACATCTTCCGGGTATCAAATAGGAGCTTCCAATGAATTTTTTAGGTTTTACATCAAAAGAGTATCACGATGAAAAGGGCAGAGATTTCTACTTTGACAATGCCAAGTTCATTCTGATCTTACTTGTTGTTCTGGCTCATGCAATATCGCCGTTAAAGACAGATATGAAAAAAGTCAGAACGATCTGGACAGTCATAAATGCAATGCATATGCCCTGTCTGATCTTTATCTCAGGCTATTTTGCAAAGAGCTATATCAAAAACGGTGTTATCAGAACGAAAAGGCTTATCACTTATGTGGTATATTATCTTGCGGCACAGCTGACGATCTCGCTTTTTGAGTACTATGTTCTCGGCTACAGTAAAACAATGGCAAGGAGCGTTTTTGCACCTCGTTCATCACTATGGTATCTTATGTGCCTTATCTGGTGGTTCGCTTTTATGCCGTATATCTATAAGCTTAAGCCGTCATTTATTATTCCTGCATCTATCATAGTTGCCTGCCTGATAGGCTATGATACGATGACGGGAGACTTTCTCAGCACAACAAGAATGGTCAATCATTTCCCGTTTTTTATAGTCGGATACTATTTCAAAAAAGAGTGGATATTCAAGTTCAGAAAGCTCCCTATCCAGATCGGAGCCGTTATTGTAGGCGGAGTGCTCTCTGTTCTTGCGTATTATCGCCTTGGGGATATTTCCGAGAGGATAATCACAAGCAACTCCAATTACTATAATGCTGACCTCAGATTTTTGACTGATGGGCCTTTTATGTTCGTACACAGACTGCTGTTCTATCTCTTCGCAGGTCTGCTCTGTGCGTGCTTTCTGCTCATCGTTCCGAGAGGAAAGGCTATATACACACGCTTCGGTTCAAGAACCCTGCAGGTATATATACTGCACAGATTCCTGTACCTTGCCGACCTTGAATACGGCTGGTACGAGCCGTTCCTCGGCAGCAGAATGGGCGTTCTTGAAATGGCTCTTATAGCAGTTGCGATAACACTGATACTCTCACTCAAGCCCTTTGAGTACCCGTTCAAGTGGCTTGCTAAAATAAGCTTAAAGCCCTTTGAGCGCTCAGAGGAAAACGTAAAAGCAGGATAACTATTTACCCCCGTCGGCTGACGGGGGTATACGCATAAAGGAGGAAAACATTATGAAGGTTTCAAATAACAGATATTTTCAGGAGGACATTGAAAACGCAGCCTCAAGCACAGCTCCCGACTGGGAAAAGTTCAGAGGCAAGAGCATACTTGTAACAGGCTCTACAGGCCTTTTGGGCTCTCAGCTTGTAATGACGCTTCTTATGGCTGATGAGAAAAAAGGATTAGGTCTGAAGGTGTATGCACTTGTCAGAAGTGAGGAGAAAGCAAAAAAGGTTTTCTCGTTCATTGATTCAGACGCTCTTGTAATAGTTAAGGGCGATGTTATGAACGAGCTTGATATTGATGCAGATATTGACTTTATTATTCATGCCGCTAATCCAACAAGCTCAAAATACTTTGTTGAGCACCCTGTCGAGACAGTAAATGTAACCGTCGGCGGAACAGATAATATTCTGAAGCTTGCAGTTAAGAAAAACATAACAGCAATGGTATTTCTCTCGTCACTGGAGATATACGGCGTAGTTAAAGACGGTAATGATTCGGTTTCCGAGGATTCCTTCGGTTATATCGACCTTACCAGTGCCCGCAGCAGTTACTCGGAGGGCAAGCGTATGGCAGAGACCCTTTGTGCCTGCTACGCTTCTCAGTACGGAGTGCCCGTCATGACTGCAAGGCTTTGCCAGTCCTTTGGTTCGGGAGTTGAATACAATGACGGAAGAGTATTCGCTCAGTTTGCAAGGGCAGTTATTGAAGGCAAGGATATTGTTCTCAAAACTGACGGCTCTACGGAGAGAAACTATTCTTACATCAGTGACGCTATAGCAGGTATTCTTACAGTCCTTACAAAGGGCAAAACAGGAGAGGCCTACAACATTGCAAACGAGAATGCAGCCATAACTATCAAGGATATGGCTCAGCTTTACTGCGATAATTTCTCAGACGGACGTTCAAAAGTTGTATTTGATATTGTCGAGGACGCTGCAAAGCTTGGCTATAATCCTAAAATGAAGATACTTCTTAACACAGCAAAGCTCAGGGCTCTTGGCTGGGAGGCTAAGGTAGGTCTTGTTGAAACATTTGAAAGATTAGTTGAGAGCATGAAGCTTGACAGACCGACAGAGGAATAATGGAACTGAAAAAGATAATCAAGCAGGAGCTTAAATATATTCTTCATAAATATGCGCTCCCGATAGTTTATAATCATTACAGAACAAAGCCGATCGAGCACGGAAAGGCTGTGTTTGCAGACTCTAATACCGATACGCTTCCCGAGAGCATGAGACTTGTTTATGAAAAGCTCAGTGAGCGTGAGGACATAAAAATCAAACTCTGTCTCTGCGATATCCGAAAGGCAGGTATCAGGGGCAAGCTTTCATACATTATTGGCTTTATGAAAGAATACGCAACTGCGGAATATGTGTTTGTCTGCAATTACTTTCTGCCTGTCACCTCCTGCCGAAAGAGAAAAGGCACAAAGGTTATTCAGCTTTGGCACTCGACAGGACTTCTCAAAAAGTTCGCCTACGATACTCCGGATGATATTTCTCCCTACTACAGGGGAGACGTAAACCGCAACATCTCAATGATTACGGTAAGCTCCAAAGCCGTTAAATCAGTATTTGAGAGTGCCTACCGTCTAGAAGGCAAAAAAAAGAAAATGGTCAGGGCAACAGGTGTCAGCCGAACTGACGTGTTTTTCGATAAAGCATATCTTGAAAACTGCTGTGAACAGCTTTATGCACGCTATCCCGAATTCAAGGGAAAGAAGCTTGCTCTTTATGCGCCGACCTTCCGAGGCACAGCTTCCTCTCCGAGACTAGTCGGAGAAGAGCATATCAGAGCCTTACAGCAGAAGCTTGGTGATGACTGGGCAGTTATAATGAAACCTCACCCACATATCAGGAATGCTAAGTCAAACTGTGATATAATGACCTCAGAGCTGTTTGCAGCCGCTGATGTTCTTATCAGTGATTACTCCTCGCTCATATTTGAGTATGCACTTCTGAGAAAGCCCTTTGTCCTTTTTATGCCCGACTATGACGAATATGTAAGCGCCAGAGGTTTTTATGTTCAGCCCGAGACCTTCCCCTGTGAGATCGTAAAAGACGGAAATGCTCTTGCAGACGCAGTAAAGCGTGCCTTCGGCAGACAGCCCGATGAAGCTTATGAGCAGTTTCTGAAATACCATGTAGGTGCCTGTGACGGCCATTCAACGGAGCGTATTTTAAGGCTCATAAAATAACTTATTCCTGATCTCAGAAAAGGAGAACTATATGGGTATAGACTTTTTGTTTAAGTATTATAGAGCAGTGGCCGCCTTTATGGGCAGAGGAAAGGCGGAGCAAGCTTTTCAAATAAACAATGATTATGACAGAAAAGCAACCTTTTCATATTATGAAGCTTTTACAGACATTTTCGGCTGGAACGAAAATAATGCTAACCTGCTTGTAAAAGCATATTTCGGTGATGCAGGTGCGATCTCAGTTCTGAACGATATGACAGAAAATAAT
Source organism: Ruminococcus sp. UBA4385 (assembly GCA_002391065.1). The sequence continues at coordinate 9,937 of DGRP01000047.1, forward strand.
GATAATGAAGTAAACAGTCTTTTGTCTTCATCATCTCTGAACGAGTCTCAGAAGGCTGCTGTACGCAATGCGATCAATTATCCATTGTCCATTATCAAGGGTCCTCCCGGAACCGGAAAGACCGAAACAATACTTCATATAATATCTGTGCTTCACGATCTCCGCAGTGACAGCAGCATTGCAATTGTTGCACAAAATAAAGAAGCAATCGGGAATATAGCCGATGAGATACAGAACGGAAGGTTTTCAAATCTTTTTGACTGCTTTGCAGTACTTGGTAACCGTGATAACCGAAAAAAACAAAAAGACGCATTGTCTGACAAATCAGATGAATATGAACTTGCAGATGATACTATCAGCAGCAAAGCAACAGACAATGTCCTGATGATAAAAAACTCATCTGAATGGAAATGCACCAAGGCACACCTCGAAGCTTTCCCGATCTTTACAAGCACGATCCATTCTCTTCATAAGATTTTTATTACAGGACAGACTGAAGGCTCAATTGACGTTCAGAATGATAATGCTATATGTCAGTTTGATTATGTTATAGTTGATGAAAGCTCACTGGTAAACGGCTCGCTTGGGCTTGCTGTAATGGCAAGGGCAAAAAGGCTGATAATTGTAGGCGATGACGATCAGCTTGCCCCTATAATAAGAGAGGAAGATGATCTTTCAGAGCTTAACAGATATTATCTGTCTCTTCTTAGCGATCAAAGAGATAAAAAGCTGTTCAGAACAAAATATATGCTGGGCTTTGAGCAAAAGCCCGACCGCAAAAATGCTCCCGAAGAGAAAAGCTTTATAAGGCTCTGTCTGGATATCTTTAATGAGGAAAATGCATACGCGGTTCCTGTTACAGTCCTGAATGAGCATTACAGGTGTCACCCTGCAATTTTTGGTTTCTGCCGTGAAAATATCTATCAGAATATTGATATGAAAATAGCCAGAAACGATAAAGGCTGTCCGATGCGAGTTCGCTGGTATGAAGGAAGCTATTTTGAAAGACAGGATAAGCAGAACAAGGATAAGATCGTATCAACGTACACAAACCGCAGGCAGATCAATATTTTTATGAATGAGGAGTGGCCTCTTCTTAAAGACAGATTTAAGAACTGCATTAAAGATAATAAACAGCTTCCGTCTGTATGCATTCTGTGTCCGTACAAAGACCCGATCAAAGATATCAAGGGTATGATAAGTAAAGATATAGAAAGTGATGATGACCTGAAAGGGGAGGTTGCTGTTTCGGGCGGTGAAGAGGCTGAAAACGATGCCGAAATATTCTGCCTGACTATACATAAATCTCAGGGCAAGGGTAAGGATATAGTATACCTGCTGACAGGAATGGACCTTATACCTGCAGATATTGACCCCGTGACAGGTGAATTTGAAGCAGCTCCAAAACCCTGGAATCAGAAACGCAGAATGATAAATGTGGCTGTTTCGAGAGCAAAAGAGGAATTTGTTCTTATTACATCTTCAAACTCTCTGCCTGTACAGTATCTTAGGGCGTATAACAAAAATGCCGGTAAAAATGATAAGGTGAATATATCCAAAGAACAGATAAAGCTTTGCAATAAGATAAAAAAAGAAATGAGCGAAGAGCTGTATATCCTGAGGCTTACAAGCTATATATATGAGCAGACAAAAGCCCGTGGCTTTTCTCAGTGGAACAAGAAAACAGGGAATATGTACGGCTTTATACGTTCAAAGTATCGTTCAGTATTTGATAGGGCAAGCTATGTAAGTACTCTGGACAGCAAAGCTTTTCAGAGTGAAAACAGTATCGGTACATTTCCCTCAGCTAATGAAATATTGATCTGGGAGAGCCTTATAAATGTGTTCGGAGAAGATGATTCTGATTTGCAAGAGCCGAAGCGCAATATTGGTTTTGAAAGCATAAGATTTAATAACGGATATATTCTTAGCCGTGAGGTGCCTCTGTTATTATTCAATTCAAGTGAAGAATGCAGTAATTTCAGCATTGATTTTGTTGTAAGCAGAGAAGTTCAGGCTTCCGATGGTGAAACAAAGTATAAGCTTCTGCTTGCTATTGAGATAGACGGCAATGTTCATCGCCGAAATTTAGAAAATGTTTCTCTGAGGTTCAGAAAGTATCTTGATGAGAACAAGAATAATTTCTTCATAGAACCATACAAGGATAAGGGTATAAATTTTTCAGAAATAGGCACAGATGAAAACCCTGATTCACAGCTGGAAGATAAAACCTATCTTCTTCGCATCTCTACAGAGGGCAATACTGTAAATGAAACTGAATTGATCAGACAGCTTGTTCTGGAAAATGACAACAGCGAAACAGAAATCTATTATTAAAAGCACATAGTCTATTAAAAGCACATAGTCCTGACGAAAAACTTTCCGTCAGGACTTTTCCTTTATGCATAAAAATTCCCCTGCCGTATGACAGGGGATTGAAATTACTTAGAAAGCTTGCTCTCTCTGTAAATAATGTCCTCTCTCTTAGGACCGTTTGAAACCATAGTGATCGGGAAGCCGATCTGCTCCTCTACAAAGTCTATGTAAGCCTTGCATTTCTCAGGAAGCTCATCATAGTTCCTGATACCGCTTATATCGCACTTCCAGCCCTCAAGTGTCTTGAGTACGGGCTTAGCCTTTTCAAGCTTAACAGTTGTCGGGAAATCCTTAGTAACTTCGCCGTCGATCTCATAGCCAACGCAAACAGGAATCTTATCAAGATATCCGAGTACATCAAGAACTGTGAAAGCAACATCAGTAGTTCCCTGAATACGGCAGCCGTATCTTGTAGCAACGCAGTCAAACCAGCCCATTCTTCTGGGTCTGCCTGTTGTAGCGCCGTACTCACCGCCGTTACCGCCTCTCCTTCTGAGCTCCTCAGCCTCATCGCCGAAGATCTCCGAAACGAAAGCACCTGCGCCGACTGCCGACGAATATGCCTTAACAACAGTCACGATCTTCTTGATCTCATAAGGCGGGATACCTGCGCCGATAGCACCGTATGCAGCCAGAGTAGACGAAGATGTTACCATAGGATAAATACCGTGATCGGGGTCTTTCAGAGAGCCGAGCTGACCCTCAAGAAGTATCTTCTTACCAAGCTTGATAGCATTCCAGAGATAAGCCGAAACATCGCAGACATAAGGCTCGATCATCTTCTTATACTCCATAAGAGTATTGAAGAGCTCGCCCTCATCAATTGCAGGCTTGTTATAAAGGTGCTTGAGAAGAATGTTCTTCATTTCAAGAACTCTGTGTATCTTTGTTTTGAGTACCTCTTCATCAAAGAGCTCCTGTACCTGAAAGCCTATCTTAGCATACTTATCCGAATAAAACGGAGCAATACCACTCTTAGTAGAGCCGAAGCTGGCCTTTCCCAGTCTCTCCTCCTCATACTGGTCGAACAGAACATGATAAGGCATAACTATCTGAGCTCTGTCAGATACAAGGAGCTTCGGAGCAGGAACGCCCTGCTTGACTATTGAATTATATTCATTAAAAAGCTTTGGGATATCAAGTGCAACACCGTTTCCGACGATGTTTACAGTGTTCTGCGAGAACACTCCCGAAGGAAGTGTGTGCAGAGCAAACTCGCCGTAATTGTTTACTATGCTGTGACCTGCATTTGCACCGCCCTGAAAGCGAATAACAATATCTGAATCCTGAGCGAGCATATCAGTGATCTTGCCCTTGCCCTCGTCGCCCCA
>DGRP01000024.1 GCA_002391065.1 Ruminococcus sp. UBA4385
GGCCAAAGGGGGCAGACTGTAAATCTGTTGCTTCTAGCTTCGGTGGTTCGAATCCACCTTCTCCCACCAGAAACGCCCTCGTCGCCTATTGCGCCGAGGGCGTTATTAGTGAAGAGTGAATAGTGAATAGTTTATAGTGTCAAGAGGGCGTTTCTGTACTATTCATTATTCACTCTTCACTTTTCTCTGTTCACTAAAAAAGTGTATTATATATCATCTTTTCCGTTCCCCACTCACTTGGGGGTATGGGGCACAGCCCCATTAAGATCATCGCCGAAGGCGATACCTTACCTATTCCCTATTACCTGTTACCTATTACCTAAAAAAGCTGTCCTCGGTTTATTAATGCTTCTCCCTCCTGTACTCAATCGGCAGAACTCCGTAGGTCTTTTTGAATGCCTCGGAGAAACGGCTCTGGCTGGAAAAGCCTACTGCCTCGGCTATTATGGATACGCTGTCATTGGTAGTTGTCAGCAGCCACTGCGCTCGCTCCATACGGTGCTCCTTGATGTGCGCCGCAAGGGAGTTTCCGTACACCTCCTTGAAGGCGGATTTGAGCGTGGTAGGGTTTACAAGGAACTTTCGGGATAGCTCTTCTATCGTTATCCTCTCACCGATGCGCTCCAGAAGATAGGCATGAACATCGTGGGCAAGCTGGGTGCGGTCGGGATAGTCTCCTGAGAGCCGTGAGGGCTCGTCCTCAATACAGCAGACCTCCATGATTTTCTCTGCCGCCTGATGAAGTGTTTCCACCTTTTCGTTGTCGGCGGCTTTGTAGTAGACCTCCTTGCCGTCACGTCTGCTGACGATAAGACCGCTGAGCCTTAGCTGCTTCAGGTGGTGCGAAACAGCAGGTGCGTTCATCTCCATAAGCTCGGAAATTGTACCAACGCACTCCTCCCTGTGGCAGAGAAGGCAGAAAATACGCAGCCTTGTTATATCGGAAAGCTGCTTGAAAACATCGGCAGCGGCTGCAAAGTTTTCATCATTTGTGAGTTTGCTGTGCTCGGACATATTATCTCTCCTGTTCAATTTGGAAATTCGTTTCTCCTTTTTGGCAATAGTTAGGCTTAGTTTATTGACTTTTCGGGATAAGAGTATTATACTGTAATCAGAACAATTAAACAAGTGTTTAATTGTAAATTAGTTAAGGAGAAATATCTATGAAAAAGAAATACGAGATAGAAGTCGATTGCGCTAACTGTGCTAATCTTATGGAGGAGACTGCTTCAAAGGTTGAGGGGGTTGCTTCGTGCAGCGTAAGCTTTGTAATGCAGAAGATGACAGTCGAGTTTGCCGAGGGTGCAAATGAGAAAAAGGTAATGAAGGAAGTGCTGAAGCAGTGCAAGAAGGTTGAGCCTGACTGCGAGATAGAGATCTGATATTTCCCGGGAAATGAAGTGTAGTACAGAATGAAGAAAAAACAGAAACGTATGCTTGTGCGTATCATCATAGCGGGAGTTATGTTTACCGCCCTGATGATCGTCGGGCATATAACAAAGATGCCCTTGTGGCTGAGCTGTGTGCTGTATGGGATATGCTATCTTGTGATAGGCTATGATATCCTCAGAAAGGCAGCGCTTGGAGTTAAGAACGGAAGAATGTTCGATGAGAACTTTCTTATGGCGGTAGCGACTGTGGGTGCTGCGGCACTTGCGATATATGAAAAAAGCGGCGACTTCAGCGAGGCTGTGGCCGTTATGCTTTTCTATCAGATAGGGGAGTTCTTTCAGGGGCTTGCAGTCGGTAAAAGCAGAAAGAATATTTCAGCCCTTATGGATATCCGCCCTGATTATGCGAACATCATGCAGGACGGCAAGCTTGTACAGGTCGATCCCGATGAGGTTGAAACGGGCAGCATTATAATAGTACAGCCGGGCGAGAAAATACCTATAGACGGCATAGTCACAAAGGGAAGCTCGGTGCTTAATACCAGTGCTCTTACAGGTGAGAGCGTTCCCCGTGAGGTTGCTGAGGGCGAGAATGTTATAAGCGGCTGTATCAATATGAGCGCAGTGCTTGAGGTGCAGACAACAAAGGAATTCGGTGAGTCAACAGTCTCGAAGATACTGGAGCTTGTTGAGGAATCTGCGGCAAGGAAATCACATTCCGAGAATTTTATCACGAAGTTTGCAAAGGTGTATACACCTGCGGTCTGTCTGTCGGCGCTGGCGCTGGCGGTGCTCCCGCCTTTCGTGAGGATACTGCTGGGAAGTACTCCGATGTGGTCATCATGGGTGTACAGAGCACTGACCTTCCTTGTTATAAGCTGCCCCTGTGCGCTGGTTATAAGCATACCGCTGAGCTTTTTCTCGGGTATCGGCGGTGCAAGCCGTGAGGGCATACTTATAAAGGGCTCGGTATACCTTGAAACGCTGGCTAAAACGAAAACTATAGTGTTCGACAAGACGGGAACACTCACAAAGGGTGTTTTTGAGGTCGATGCTATCCACCACAGCGAGCTTGAAGAGCACAGGCTTCTGGAATATGCCGCTTATGCAGAGTGTTCATCATCTCACCCGATAAGCAAGAGCCTTCAAAAGGCTTATGGCGAGGAGATCGACCGAAGCCGTGTGAGCGATATTGAAGAGATAAGCGGTCACGGTGTAACGGCTGTGTTCGACGGTGAAAGGGTAGCCGTCGGAAACGGAAAGCTGATGAAGCGCTTCGGAGTCACATACAAGGACTGCCACAGTGTGGGAACTGTTATCCATGTAGCTGTTGAGGGCAGATACTGCGGACATATTGTTATCGCAGATATGCCGAAGGAGCACTCAAAGGAGGCTGTCGATAAGCTCAAAGCTTCGGGAGTTGAGCATATAGTTATGCTGACGGGAGACCTTGAAAAAGCGGCTAAGAAAACAGCAGATGAACTCGGTGTTGACGAGTATGTGAGCGAGCTTCTGCCCGACGCTAAGGTAAGTGAAGTGGAGCGTTTGCTTGAAAAGAACAAAAACGGCGCCCTCGCCTTTGTGGGCGACGGCATAAACGATGCACCTGTGCTGTCCCGTGCCGATCTTGGTATAGCTATGGGCGCTATGGGCTCGGATGCGGCTATTGAAGCTGCTGACATAGTCCTCATGGACGACGACCCGATAAAGATACCGAAGGCTATCGGCATTGCAAGAAAGTGCCTGAGGATAGTCTATCAGAATATCGTGTTTGCACTCGGAGTAAAGCTTGCCTGCCTGCTTCTCGGGGCTTTGGGTATTGCGAATATGTGGCTTGCGATCTTTGCAGATGTGGGCGTTATGGTGCTTGCGGTGCTCAATGCGATGCGCTGTCTGAGGACGGCTAAGGTGAAATAAAAGTATATTTTCTGTTAAAAGACTTCGTCACGGTGGGGCGAAGTCTTTACTTTTGGGTCGGGTTGTGTTATAATGTCGAAGAAGATCGAGTTAGAGGTGACTTATGGCTACACTAAAGCAAACTAAAATAGGCGAGACTGTCCGTGTTACGAAAATAGGCGGAGAGGGCTCGCTGAGACAGCACTTTCTTGATATGGGAATTATCCCCGGTGCTGAGATAACTGTGATAAAATATGCTCCTATGGGCGACCCTATAGAGCTGATGATACACGGGTATGAGCTTACTCTGAGGCTTGCAGACGCTGACAATATCGAGGTTGAGCCTGCGCAGAGCTCTCAGAAGGCAGAGAAAAAGCCTTCAAAAAAAGCAAAGACCGAGCACCCGGGTCTCGGTGAAAGCGGAAAGAGATACCACCCCAAGGGCAGCGGCGACCCCGTACCCGAGGGCACTACTCTGAGCTTTGCGCTGGTAGGAAACCAGAACAGCGGAAAGACTACTCTCTTTAACCGCCTGACGGGCTCTAATCAGCACGTCGGCAATTTCCCGGGTGTTACTGTTGACCGAAAGGACGGCGCTATAAAGGGTCAGCCGAATACGGTGATAACCGATCTGCCGGGTATTTACTCGATGTCGCCCTACAGCAGTGAGGAGATAGTTTCCAGAAACTTTGTTATAAATGAAAAGCCCCATGCTGTTATAAATATAGTTGATGCTACGAACATAGAGCGAAACCTGTATCTTACGCTCCAGCTTATTGAAATGGGCAGACCTATGGTAGTGGCTCTGAATATGATGGACGAGCTTACCTCAAACGGCGGAAGCATAGACGTAAACCTTATGGAGAAGCTTCTCGGGGTGCCTGTGGTGCCTATCTCTGCGGCTAAGAACATGGGTATAGATGAGCTTATTGACCACGCTGTTCATGTTGCGTATTATCAGGAAAAGCCGCTTTATCAGGACCTTTGCGAAAAGGAAGACCACGGCGGAGCAGTTCACAGGTGTATTCATTCGATAGCGCACCTTATTGAGGACCATGCAGAAAAAGCAGGTCTGCCGCTTAGATTTGCGGCAAGCAAGGTTGCCGAGGACGATCCGCTGATAATTGAGCAGCTCGGCATTGACGATGATGAAAAGCATATTGTCGGGAAGATAGTCCGTCAGATGGAAAAGGAGAGAGGTCTCGACAGCTGTGCGGCTATTGCGGATTCACGGTTTAATTTTATAATGAAGGTCTGTGAGGAGTCAGTCACAAAGCCTAAGGAAAGCAAGGAAAAGGTAAGAAGTCAGCGTATTGACTCTATACTTACGGGAAAATATACGGCTATACCTGCATTTATAGCAATTATGGCGCTGGTGTTCTGGCTGACCTTCGGGGTTATAGGTGCGAAGCTTCAGGAACTTTTAGAAAACGGTATAGGCTGCCTTGCCGATGCCGCCGATAAGGGGCTTTCAAACGCAGGAGTAAATAAAGTAATACACAGCCTTATAATTGACGGTATTTTTGAGGGTGTGGGAAGCGTGCTGAGCTTCCTGCCGCTGATAGTTACGCTGTTTTTCTTCCTTTCTATACTTGAGGACAGCGGCTACATAGCGAGGGTCGCCTTCGTGATGGACAAGCTTTTAAGGAAAATAGGTCTGTCGGGGCGCAGCATTGTGCCAATGCTTATAGGCTTCGGCTGTACTGTTCCTGCCGTAATGGCGACAAGAACTCTCCCGAGTGAGCGTGACCGCAAAATGACGATACTGCTCACACCTTTTATGAGCTGTACGGCAAAGCTTCCGATATATGCGTTCTTTATAAACGCATTTTTCCCGAGGTACAAGGCATTTATAATCACAGGGCTGTATATTCTGGGTATCATATTCGGAATAATTGCATCGGTGATTTATAAAAAGACCGTTTTCAAGGGCGAGGCTGTACCCTTTGTAATGGAGCTTCCGAACTACA
>DGRP01000023.1 GCA_002391065.1 Ruminococcus sp. UBA4385
CCTGTCCGCCGCTTTCAGCGTAGAACGGTGTTCTCTCGGCAACGATATAAACCTCATCGTCAATGCCTGCGTTTTCGATAAGCTCGTCATCGGTTGCAAGGTAGCCTATCTCGCACTCATCTGTCAGCTTGTCATAACCTGTGAACTCGGTGGTAACTTCCTTGGGTATCTTGTGGAACACAGTCTCGTCAGCGCCCATGTACTTTGAGCCGCCTCTTGCGCTTCTTGCAGTTTCTCTCTGCTGCTCCATGCACTTCTCATAGCCCTCTTCATCACAGGAGAGACCCTTTTCCTCAAGGATCTCACGGGTAAGGTCTATCGGGAAGCCATAGGTATCCGACAGCTTGAAGCAGCTCTCGCCGTCAAGTATCTTCTCGCCGCTGTTTTCAAGCTCTGCAATATAGTCATCGAGGATCTTCATTCCTCTGTCAATAGTCTGGTTAAAGTTCTGCTCCTCTGTGGAGAGCACCTTTACGATATAGTCATATTTTTCTTCAAGCTCGTTATACTCGCTCTTGTTGCACTCAACAACTGTGGAAACAAGCTCCTTGAGGAACAGGCCGTTAATGCCCAGAAGCTTTCCGTGACGGACCGCACGTCTGAGAAGTCTTCTCATAACGTAGCCTCTGCCCTCATTTGAAGGAAGAACACCATCGGAAGCAAGGAAGGTAACGCTTCTGATGTGGTCGGTTATTACACGGATAGATACGTCTTTCTTATACTCCTTGCCGTACTCGCAGCCTGCGATCCTGCAGACATGGTCACGGATAGCCTTGACTGTATCAACATCAAAGATAGAGTTTACGTCCTGCATAAGAGCAGCAAGTCTTTCAAGACCCATACCTGTGTCAATGTTCTTCTGCTTCAGAGGTGTATATGTGCCGTCCTCATGTCTTTCAAACTGAGTGAATACGAGGTTCCAGAACTCCATATATCTGTCGCAGTCGCAGCCGACCTTGCAGGTGGGCTTGCCGCAGCCGTACTTTTCGCCTCTGTCGAAGTAGATTTCGGAGCAAGGGCCGCAGGGACCGTCTGTTCCTGCCTCCCAGAAGTTGTCCTCCTTGCCCATTCTGACGATGTGATCCATAGGCACGCCTGCTTCCTTGTTCCAGATCTGCTCTGCCTCGTCGTCGTCCTCATAAACCGAGATATATAGCCTGTCCTTAGGAAGCTCCAGCACCTGAGTTACATACTCCCATGCCCAAGCGATAGCTTCATGCTTGAAATAATCACCGAAAGAGAAGTTTCCAAGCATCTCGAAGTATGTGCCGTGTCTTGCTGTCTTACCGACGTTTTCGATATCGCCTGTTCTGATGCACTTCTGGCAGGTTGTCATTCTGGTTCTCGGGGGGACCTCCTGACCTGTAAAGTAAGGCTTCAAGGGTGCCATTCCCGCAACTATCAGCAGAAGGCTGTTATCTCCCTGCGGTACAAGCGGATAGCTCTTGTGTCTGAGACAGCCCTTGCTCTCAAAAAAGTTGAGGTAGGACTCTCTGAGTTCGTTAAGTGATGTCCATTTCATTTTGGTTTCCTCCATATCATTATTGACTATTGATCTATAAGTGTCCGTTATTTCGGACTCATAAGGCTTTCTTGTACGGCTTGCCATATCGGGAGAGAAGGCTCCGTATTTTCTGAGGTTTTGTCTTGCCTGCTCAATGCTTATGCCCTTATTTGCGCCTATCCCGTCGAGAGCTCCGTCGTCCTCCCAGAAGCACACGGGGCATATATCCCATGCTGCTCGCTCATCAAGCGTCATACAGCCGCAGCAAGGGCACTCATATTTATTCATAAAGCACACCAACCCTCTTATAATTAGGTAATAGGTAATAGGGAATAGGGAATAGGTAAGGTGTCAGCTTCGCTGACTTATGCCTATTCAGGCGCAGGGAAAACCTTGCACCAATACGCGACGTACTATTGCTTGGGCTTTTCCTGACTTGAACGCGGAGCAAAATAGTGCGGACTATTCAGAATATTAATTTTCAGGTACAAAAAGGGATTGTAATAAAGTATCATCTATAACCTATCACCTAGGGGTATGGGGCAAAGCCCCATTTTAAAACATCGCCGAAGGCGATACCTTACCTATTACCTATTACCTATTCCCTATTCCCTTTTACCTATTTACCTAAAAAAATGCTCCGCCCCAACACATGGGACGAAGCCGTACTCCGTGTTACCACCCAAATTGCCGATGAAGCTCACCGACCACTCATAAGCCCTTAACGCAGGCATACGCCGATGCTTTCACACCGATGCTCAGGTTAGCCACCGAAGCCCCCGCAAAAGCTCGCACCGACCGCTTTCTCTCTGAGGCGGAAGTGTTTCGGATAATTCCCTCACAGCACTTAATTCTATAATACTACTATTATAATACAATCCGCCCGTTTTGTCAACCGAAAACAGCGAAAATTTTCTATTGACAAGGTTTTAATATTTATGTATAATTATTCCCGAGGTGATGACTATGTTAGTATCTGCTTTAGTGTTTTTTCTGACAGCAAATGCGATTATGATCATACGGCAGTTTCTTAGCTATAACTCAGTTGTGCTGTCGGCAGCCTATGCGGTACTCATACCACTGTTCATATATTTCAATTTGAGGCCTGCTTTCGGAAAGCTCCCTGCGGCTAAGCATCAGAGAATAAAAAATGCTGCTGCTTTGCTTGAGGCTTTTCTCATCTCTGTAACAGGCTCGCTGGTGATACTGATAGTCAGTCTGTGTATCTCGGCAGAAGCTATATTTTGCATCACAAACAGTATTTTTGCCATGCTTTTCCTGTCCTGCGTTTTCTGGAACGGAATACTGAGGCTTTATTATGCCTGCTCGCAGCTTGGGATAAAGTGGAGAGTCATAGGCGTGATCTGCGGCTGGATACCGATATTGAATATCATCGTACTGATGAAAATGATAAGCATAGCCAAACGTGAGTATATGTTCGAGAGTAAAAAGGAGCTGCTCAACTCAGGCAGACAGGGCAGCATGATCTGTAGGACGAGGTATCCCCTGCTGCTCGTTCACGGTGTCTTTTTCCGTGACTTTGAACACTTCAACTACTGGGGAAGGATACCTAAGGAGCTTGAACGAAACGGAGCCGTCATCTTCTACGGAGATCAGCAGTCTGCCCTTTCGGTAGCTGACAGCGCCCGTGAGCTGGCTGACAGGATAGAACGGCTCGTTTCCGAAAAAGGCTGCGGAAAAGTAAACATCATCGCACATTCAAAGGGCGGACTTGATTCCCGCTGGGCGATCTCAAAGCTTGGCTGCGATAAGTATGTTGCCTCGCTGACCACCGTGAACACTCCGCACAGGGGCTGCAAGTTCGCAGATTATCTGCTGTCAAAGGCAGGAGAAGGACTAAGAGCAAAGGTCTCGGGGGCATATAACTCAGCGGCACGCAGACTGGGTGACACAGAGCCCGACTTTATCGCAGCGGTAACCGACCTGACGGCATCTGCCTGCGAGAAAATAAACTCCGACTGTCCGGATATGGAGGGCGTGATCTACAAAAGCATAGGTTCACGTTCGGTCACAGCATCGGCAGGACGCTTTCCTCTGAACCTCTCATATCTGCTTGTAAACCACTTTGACGGCCCGAATGACGGGCTTGTGTCTGTAGACTCAATGGTATGGGGCGAAAACTTCACCGAATACAAGCCCACAGGCAGCAGGGGCATCTCTCATGGGGATATGATAGACCTCAACCGTGAGAACATCGACGGATTTGATGTTCGTGAGACCTATGTTCAACTTGTCAGCGAGCTTGCGCAAAAGGGTTTATAAAGTTCAAAATAATTCCAAAAGTTCAATTTCACTCTCTGAAATGTAAAGAAACAGTTAAATTTCGGGGCACGATATTGAACTTTTTCTTTTTGTGTGGTATAGTTGAATAGTAAAATTGAACTTTGGAGGCGGTCAGATGTCACAGAGCCTGTTTTCACAAAGGCTTGTCGAGGCTATGAAGGAGAGCGGTCTGAAACAGGTTGATCTCGTAAGAGCTGCACAGGACAAAGGAATAAAGCTCGGGAAAAGCCATATAAGCCAGTATGCGGCAGGAAAAACAATGCCAAGAGATAATATCCTGAGCTTTCTGGCGGAAGCTCTCGGTGTTTCAAAAAGCTGGCTCACAGGAGAGCAGGCAGGCAGACAGAGCGTCAACAGAAACGGAGGAGCAGCAATGCGTACATTTAAGAAATCATCAAAGCTTGACAATGTTTTATACGATGTGAGAGGACCTGTAGTTGAAGAGGCTGCAAGAATGGAAGCACAGGGAATGAATATACTGAAGCTGAACATCGGCAACCCTGCGCCATTCGGATTCAGAACACCCGACGAGGTAGTTTATGATATGAGCAGACAGCTCACCGACTGCGAGGGCTATTCTGATTCAAAAGGTCTGTTTGCTGCAAGAAAGGCTATAATGCAGTACGCTCAGAACAAGAATATACCGAATGTTTCAATAGATGACATCTACACAGGAAACGGCGTCAGTGAGCTTATACAGATGTGTATGTCTGCTCTGCTCGACAGCGGCGAGGAGGTGCTTGTGCCCTCTCCCGACTATCCGCTGTGGACAGCCTGCGTAACTCTTGCAGGCGGTACAGCAGTTCATTATATCTGCGATGAACAGTCTGAGTGGTATCCTGATATCGAGGACATCAAAAAGAAGATAACCCCTAACACAAAAGCTATCGTTCTTATCAACCCGAACAACCCGACAGGTGCACTCTACCCGAGAGAGGTGCTCCAGCAGATCGTTGATGTTGCAAGAGAGCACCAGCTTATGATTTTCTCGGACGAGATTTATGACAGGCTCGTTTTTGACGGCGAGGAGCATATTTCTATCGCTTCAATGGCGCCTGACCTGTTCTGCGTTACATTCAGCGGACTGTCCAAGTCTCACATGATCGCAGGATACCGTATCGGCTGGATGGTACTGAGTGGTAACAAGAGGCTCGGAAAGGATTATATTGAGGGTCTTAATATGCTCTCGAACATGAGGCTTTGCTCAAATGTACCTGCACAGTCGATAGTACAGACTGCACTCGGCGGCTACCAGAGCGTAAAAAGCTATGTTGTTCCGGGGGGACGTATCTATGAGCAGAGAGAGTATGTTTACAAGGCACTGAACGATATTCCCGGAGTGTCCGTTGTAAAGCCGAAGGCAGCATTCTACATCTTCCCGAAGCTTGATGCCAAGCGTTTTAACATTCTTGATGACGAGAAGTTCGTGCTTGACTTCCTGAAAGAAAAGAAGATACTGATGATACACGGCGGCGGCTTCAACTGGAAGCAGCCCGACCATTTCCGTGTGGTTTATCTGCCGCAGATGCCTGTGCTGCAAAAATCAATGGAAGAGCTGAAGGACTTCCTCTCATATTACAAACAAGAGCCATAATTAAAAAGCTTCGTGAGTTCAGTCTCACGAAGCTTTATTTTATCTGATGGTCTTTTTCTTCTTTTTCTTGGGCTCTTTAACGGGAGTTTCCTCTGCGGACTTATCCTCGAATATCTGCTCTCCTGTCTGGTATGCAAATTCGGGATTGACCTCTCCCCTCTTATCGTAGTAGGGCTGGATAACGTGCTTTCTGACTACAGGGTAGCAGTTGAAGCATATTACAAAGCACAGGAAAGAGAACGGCCAGAAGATTATTACAAACAGCGACGGCCACAGGAACAGATAACACGGAACTATAACAAGGAATGATATCAGCAGCGTCCACATGGACTGCTTCAATCCAAGTGAAACAAGATAGAACGAGTTTTTGAGTATCTGCCACATTTTCAGGTTTGTGGAGCTTATCATGATATAGATGTAAAAATGCATCATAAAAAATGTAAGCATACACATCAAAGAAATGATAAACGGCACATAGATCATCGAGTTCTGCTGCGCCCACATATAATACGTCGGAACACCTACAATAAAGCCTGCTGTGAAGAGAATGTCAATAAAGCTCATCACAAAGCCCTGTTTAAGGTTCTTCTTGAACGAATCCCAGAAGTCATGAAGCAGGAACACTGGTCTTTCCTGAGAGAAGTTTCTGCACACCTTGGTCATTGCAGCTGTAGCAGGACCTATTGTCACTACAGGAAGACAGAAAAGAATATAGAGAAGATTTACCTCTATAAGCTTCCACATATGCCTGCCGTATACCTCCCAGAATTTGAAAAAGCCCTTTTTCTCATGAGGGGTGCGCAGCACTCCCCTGCGCTGATAGTTGTTATCAAAAAGTCCCATCTGAAATTTAAACACTCCCTGTTATTAAACCTATTGATATATTTTTGCAAATATAAACTGTATCGCCGAAGCCGTGACCGACACTGCCAGCAAAAGCAGAAACCTCTGTGCATAGAGCTTTACTGTGTCCTTCATTCCAAGGACCGCATTGCCCGTGAAGGTATGTCTGAGATAAACTCCAGACAGACCTGCCGCCTCAATGCAGGCAAAGGACAGTGCCGCCGCAGTCAGTACCGTGAACGGTATGCAGACCGCTATAACAGTGCTCAGTCCCTCAGTACCGTAGGACAGATAAAGCTGTGAAAGCTGTGCTCCCTGACCCATGCCCCGAATGAGCATCACTATAAATGTCAGAGGCTGACCTATCGGAAAAAAGCCCGAAAAGAAGATCACTGCCATATATGCCGCAGTTCCTGCGAAAGAACGTATAGCCAGCCACAGCGGCTCTCCGAAAACAATGCCCGAAGCAGTCTTTGAAAGGCTCATACTAAGCACTCCGAAAATCTCTCCCAGAAGTGCCGCACCCATAAAAAGCGCAAACAGACCTGTTCTTGCCTTAGTCGGATCCTTATTCATAAACATTCCCCCTCAGAGCAATTATATGCCTGCGAGGGAAATAATATTCTATTTCGAGAGCTCGTATGCTCTGTTAGTGCAGGCCTTGCAGCACTCCTGAACGGCTTCATCAAGGCCGCCTGCTCTGAGCTTTTCAAGTCCTGCGATAGTTGTACCGCCCTTCGAGGACACCATCTCGATAAGCTCATCAATTGTTTTTCCGCTGTCGGTTATCATCTTTGCTGAGCCTATAAGAGACTTTGCAAAAAGGTCTGTTGCTGCCTGAGTGTCAATACCGACTGACTCTGCATACTTGACAAAGCTCTGGGCATACAGATAGATAAACGCAGGTGATGAACCGTTTATTGCGATTATCTCTTTCATTTTATCCTTCGGAACAACAGCATAGATACCGCACGAGCCGAATATCTCGCACACAAACTTAAACTCCTCATCAGTAACGCTGTCAGACCTTGAAAGTGCAGTTGCACCCTCACCGAGAAGAAGAGGTGTGTTAGGCATTACAAGCACTACCTTTGCGCCCTCAACAGTCTGTGAGGCGATATACTCATCTGTAATTCCTGCACAGATAGAAATGATGACAGTGTTCTTTGTAACCTCAGGCTTTATAGCTTCGAGCACATCATCAAGCTGCTGAGGCTTCACAGCAAGGAACACATAGCTGCACGAGCCAACAAGCTCTGCTGCGTCTGCTGTTATCTTAGCGCCAAGCTGCTCTGCTCTTACGCAGGCCTCCTGATAGGTGTCAAAAGCATAAAGCGAAACCTCGCTGCTCTTCTCCGAGCCCTTAATGCCCTTCATTATCGCATAGCCCATATTGCCTGCGCCTATAAATCCAACAGTCGTCATAATAAGACTCCTTCCGAGTATTTCAAAATACTTTAGGCAACACCGCACGACCCATGTGCATCAGATGCGCCGTCCAGATTTTCGTCAGATT
>DGRP01000027.1 GCA_002391065.1 Ruminococcus sp. UBA4385
GGATCCCATGCGGTATAGCCTCTTGCCTCAAATGTGGCTCTGAGACCGCCCGAAGGGAAGCTTGATGCGTCAGGCTCGCCCTTGATGAGCTCCTTTCCCGAAAACTCCATAATTACATGACCGTCATCAGTCGGTGAGATAAAGCTGTCATGCTTCTCAGCGGTGAGACCTGTCATCGGCTGGAACCAGTGAGTATAGTGGGTGCAGCCTCTCTCAACTGCCCAGTCCTTCATAGCATTAGCTACGATATTTGCGACCTCAGGCTGGAGAGCCTCTCCCTTGTCAATGGTCTTCTTGAGAGCCTTGAAGGTTGCCTTAGGCAGTCTTTCTCTCATCACAGACTCATTGAAAACGTCAGCGCCAAAGAATTCGGGTACATTCATAATGATTCCTCCTGAATAATTATCCAAACAAAACAGGCGCCGTGAACATCAAGTCCACAGCGCCATTGCTGTTTACATTTATGAGTATAAACCATACTTCCCGATTTGTCAAGGGATTTTCTCACATTTTCACACTTTCACAAATTGGCAGACTTTTTGTCGGCTTTTTTTGATTATTTTCTCCCAATGTCTGAAAATCACTTCTCGATAGTGATCTTGATCTGTGTAAGTCCGTTTTCCCTGAACAGCTTCAGGGTAAAGGTGTCTTTCTTGTCTCCGTCGGTGACGGTGAATTCAGTCTCGCCGTACTTGCTGCCCTTGATGTAAACAAAGCCCTCCTTGGGGTCTGTAAGCTCAACCGAAGCAAGCTCACTGTTCTCAACGCTTATTTCAGCGTTCTCTGAATAGCTGTAACCATCGGGCAGTACCGACTGTCCCGAAATATCTGCCTGTCCGACCCTGATAACCACAATGACCGCTGTTATGATAACCGCCGCCAATACCGCAAGCCTCTGCCATTTGTTCTCGGTGAATGCAAAGGTATACACAGCCGCCTGTCCGAGGCAGAAAAGACCTGTCACCAGAAGATAGGGCGGCTCGTAGAAGGTATCTGTCAGGGCGCTTACACCTACAGCTGAGAGAAAAACTATCACAGGTGACAGTATAAGCAGGCTCAGCCAGTTTCTCTTTCTGAGAAACCACCCGACAAAAGCCATAGGGAAGGTCAGCAGTGTCCAGACCACCCAGTTTTTATAATAGCTGAGAAGCCCCCAGCCCATATCCGAAAACGGTACCTGTATCAGGTAGATCAGCGGCTGGCTCACAAGGAAGAACACGAAGGTCTTCAGTGCCGAGTCCAGAGGGCTTTTGCTGTTCGGCATTATCAGCAGTGCAAACACGAACCACGCTTCAAAGTTTACGCCCATTCTCTCAAACGAGGTGTTTTTGAAAATCGGCACCTGCAGAAACACCGCCGTAACAACGGCCGAAGCCACCGCCATAATTATTACCGCAGGCCAGCTCATATTGAGGCCGCCGTAAATCTTTTTCAGAAGATTGTCTTTAGTTCCGGTATTATTGTCTGTCAAACAGGTTCACTCCTAATATTTATATATCAATAAAATCATCATCATTTGAGCGTCTGTTCTCGCCGTAGACAACGATCTCACCCGACTTGCCCGACTTCATGATCTTATTGAGCCTTCTTGACGCACCGAAGCAGCTTATCACATTTGCGATACCCGACACGAGAAGAGCAACTCCAAGTACAGTCATTGCAAAGCTTACGCCCATCAGCGGATTGAAGATAAGCACACAGCCTGCCGCCAGTGTCAGTGCCGAGAAGAGCGCACCTGTCTGCCAGCCGTCAATGCCCGCTTTTTTTACCCGAAGGTTACTCTGCAGCGATATGACCGAGCTTATCAGCATATAGAAGCCTGTGAATATTGCAATAACGTTCGGGATAAACTCCCACCGAACTATTATGAACACGCCTATGGCTATCAGTATAACGCCCTTTACAAGGTCAGCACCGAAGTTTTCCTGCGCAGAATTTATAAAATACTTTATCAGGAAAACTATTCCGTAGGCAGCAAAAAGGCCGCCTATCACCCAGCTTATGGACTTTGTGAAAAAGTGCGGATCTGCTATCAGTGCTGCTCCGAGCACAATGCAGAAAACGCTCAGTATCCAGTAATTGCGAAAAAGCTTGCTTAATCTCTGAAACATGAGAACCCTCCTTTTAGACGTCCGTAAGTTTATCAGGCCTTCTGCTTTTTAAGCTTCTGAGCCTTAATGACCTTCATTCTTGAGAACTCCTCTCTGTCCTTCTCTTCGAGAGAGTCGGAAATAAACTTCACTATCCTTTCATTTCTCGGGATAATAATGTTTTGCAGAGCGTTTGCTCTTCTCTGTGTTTTTCTGATAGCAACCGAGAGTCTGTAGATACTGTTCTCCACCTCGGCAAGCTCGGCAGTTATCCTTTTTACCTTTCCGAATTCAAGGAACGCAATATCAAGCTGCGAATTCGTCTGTGAAAAGCCGTAGGCAACCTCGGTCGGCCGATCCTCCAGCTTCACAGTCGGGAGCTCCACTCCCATTACGCTTTTTGACGAAAGGCTAAGGCCCTTCTCAATAGGCACAGAGCTTGCGTAGGGCATTATAACACCCATTGTGATGTTTGCCCTCTGCAAAGCGGCATAGGCACCGATGTAGGTATCCTCAATGCTGCCTCTGAGCGCTCCTGCCTTGTCAACGAGCTCCATGAGCTCTCTTATCAGTATACTTCTTTTCCTGTCGAGGAGTTCATAGCCAAGCGCTGCCAGCTGCAATGCCTTCTTCGACAGTATAAGATTACCCTTTGTAGGAAAGACCTGCTGGTCCGCCATAAGCTAACCCTCCTTATATTGTTGTTCAGGTAATAGGGAATAGGTGTTGTTCAGGGAATAGGTGTTGTTCAGGTAATAGGGAATAGGTATTTAGGTAATAGGTAATAGGGAATAGGGAATAGGTATGGTGTCCGCAAAGCGGACAGATGCCCATTCGGGCGCGTAGGTAGTGCAGACTTTTTCATTTGCTGCTCTTAGGATAGGTTTTAGGTTATAGGTTATAGATTTTAGGTTATAGGTTTCAGATCGTTTTCCGATAGTTTTTTCAACCTATCACCTAGGGGTATGGGGCAAAGCCCCATTCAAAATCATCGCCGCAGGCGATACATTACCTATTCCCTATTCCCTATTCCCTATTACCTGATTATCTGTTCCCTATTACCTGATTATCTGTTCGCTATTACCTGATTATCTGTTCGCTATTACCTTCAAAAGCTTGCTGCCAAAAGTCTAGTCTTCGCTGAAATACTCTGCCGCCTTTTCGGCGCTGTAGTATTTTTCAAGGTGCTCGTCATCAACACGGTCGAGCTCTGTCCTCGGCAGAGTGGAAAGAAGCGTCCAGCCAAGGTCGAGGGTCTCCTCGATAGTTCTGTTGACATCAAAGCCCTGATCTATAAAGTGCTTTTCAAAAAGCTCACCGAATTTCAGATATGCCTTATCCGCTGAGGACAGCTCCTCCTCGCCGATAACGGAAGCAAGGCTTCTTGCGTCCTGCACCTTTGCATAAGCCGCAAAGAGCTGGTTTGAAACCATCTGGTGATCCTCTCTTGTGTAGCCCTCACCGATACCGTCCTTCATAAGTCGGGACAGCGACGGCAGTATTGACACCGCAGGATAAACTCCTGTCTGGTCGAGGTTACGGTCGAGAACTATCTGACCCTCGGTGATGTAGCCTGTAAGGTCAGGTACAGGGTGAGTTATATCGTCATTCGGCATTGTCAGGATAGGTATCTGCGTTACAGAGCCCTTTGAGCCCTTTACTATGCCTGCTCTCTCATAAATAGAGGCAAGGTCTGAATACAGATAGCCCGGATAGCCCTTTCTGCCGGGTATCTCTCCCTTTGACGAAGAGAACTCACGCAGAGCCTCTGCGTAAGATGTCATATCTGTAAGAATTACAAGAATGTGCATATCATGCTCAAAGGCAAGATACTCCGCACAGGTGAGCGCTACCTTCGGGGTGAGTATTCTCTCAATGATAGGGTCGTTCGAGAGGTTAAGGAACATTACTACCCTTCCGAGCGCTCCCGACTCCTCAAAGCTTCTTCTGAAATAGTCGGCAACGTCATTCTTAACGCCCATTGCTCCGAACACAACCGCAAAGTCCTGACCGTTTTCGTCAGCTATCTTTGCCTGCCTTACTATCTGAACTGCAAGCTTGTTGTGTGACAGACCCGAGCCCGAGAAGATAGGCAGCTTCTGACCTCTGATAAGGGTCATAAGTGCATCTATCGAGCTTATGCCTGTGTTTATATAGTTTCTCGGATATGTTCTCATAACGGGGTTGAGAGGCGCACCGTTTATGTCGGCGGTCTTTTCGGGGAAAATATCGCCCAGACCGTCTATCGGTCTGCCTGCACCGTTGAAGATACGTCCGAGCATTTCGGTTGAGAGAGGGAGCTCCATGCTCTTTCCCTCAAAGCTTGTGGTAGTGTTCGCAAGCGAGAGCCCCTTAGTTCCCTCAAACACCTGAAGCACTGCCCTGTCACGGTCTACCTCAACAACTCTTGCAAGCCTTTTTGTGCCGTCATCAAGCCTTATCTCAGCCATTTCATCATAAGAGATACCGCTTACATGGTCAAGCGCCACCAGAGGGCCGTTTATACTGCTCAGTCCGATGTATTTTACATTCACGCTCCGACACCTCCGATCAGCTCTTCAAAGTCCTTTCTCATATCCAGCTCATAGTCCCTGAACATTTCGGGCTTGTCGTTCGGGATATCGTACTTGACCTTGATTATCTTCTCAGCCCAGCCGTTTTCAAGCACCTTTGAAGCCGTAATGCCCTTTGAAAGAGCGTTCTTCGCCTTATCGTAAAAGCTGAGTATCAGCTTCATCATAAGGTACTGCTTTTCAAGCGGTACATAGGTATCGTCCTTGTGGTAGGCATTCTGCTGAAGGAAGCCTACTCTTACTATCCTTGCAACCTCTATCAGAAGCTTCTGATCGTCGGGCAGAACGTCGGTACCCATAAGCTTTACGATCTCCATGAGGGTGTTTTCCTCAACGAGGATATTTGATATCTCCTGTCTGACCTCCATAAAGTCATCGGAAACTCTTTTTTTATAGTATTCGCCAAGATCCTCGGTATACTCCGAGTAGCTGGTGTTCCAGTTGATAGCAGGATAATGTCTTGCATAGGCGAGAGACTTATCCAGCGCCCAGAAGCACCTTACAAATCTCTTTGTGTTCTGTGTTACAGGCTCGGAGAAGTCAGCTCCCTGAGGGGAAACTGCTCCGATGATAGTTACCGAGCCCTCCTTGCCGTTTAAGCTTTCAACATAGCCTGCTCTCTCATAGAATTCGGATATTCTTGACGGCAGATATGCAGGGAAGCCTTCCTCGGCAGGCATTTCCTCAAGTCTGCCCGAGATCTCACGCAGAGCCTCAGCCCATCTTGAAGTCGAATCCGCCATTATGGCTATGTGGTAGCCCATATCTCTGTAGTACTCAGCCAGTGTTATACCCGTATAGATAGATGCCTCTCTTGCCGCAACAGGCATATTTGAGGTGTTTGCTATCAGCACTGTTCTGTCGGTCAGGGGCTTCTGGGTTCTCGGGTCGATAAGCTCGGAGAACTCCTCCAGCACCTGAGTCATCTCGTTTCCACGCTCGCCGCAGCCGATATACACGATAATATCCGCATCGCACCATTTAGCAAGCTGGTGCTGGGTCATAGTCTTTCCTGTGCCGAAGCCTCCGGGGATAGCGGCTGTGCCGCCCTTAGCGATAGGCAGGATAGTATCAACTATACGCTGACCCGTCACAAGAGGTCTGTCGATAGGCAGTCTCCTTTTGCATGGACGTGGTGTTCTGATAGGCCACTTCTGCATAAGGGTAAGCTCGGTCACTCTGCCTGCTGTGTCCTTTATCTTAACTACGGTATCATTTACCTTATAGTCGCCGTTTTTAGCAGTCCAGATGACCTCGCCGCCCTTTGAAAGCGGAGGCACCATACATCTGTGCTCAACGACGGGAGTTTCGGGGCAGACAGCGTATATATCGCCTGCACTGAGCTTATCGCCCACCTCGCAGGTGACAGTTACCCTGTACTCCTTCTCCATATCAACGCTCGGAATGTTAGCACCGTCTGCTATGAACGCTCCCGACATTTCGGAGAGCTTTCTGAGGGGTCTTTCAATACCGTCGAAAATATTCGTGATTATTCCCGGGGCGAGGGTCGCCGACATAGGCGCACCTGTACTTTCTACAGGCTCACCGGGCTTCAGCCCCGTTGTAGACTCATAGACCTGAATAGTAGTAAAATCCGACTCAACTCTGATGACCTCACCGATAAGTCTTTTCTCGCCGACATAGACCATTTCCTGCATAGAGAAGGTCTTTGTATCGGCTACCTTTACTACAGGTCCGTTTATTGAATAGATAACATCCATATATGTTTCCTCTTTAATATATTAGGTAATAGGTAATAGGGAATAGGGAATAGGTATGGTGTCAGCTTCGCTGACGATGCCCATTCGGGCACGTAGGTAGTGCAGACTTTTTCATTTGCTGCTCTTAGGATAGGTTTTAGGTTTTAGGTTATAGGTTATAGGCTATAGATTTTAGGTTATAGGTTTCAGGTCGTTTTTCGATAAGTTTTTCAACCTATCACCTTGGGGTATGGGGCAAAGCCCCATTAAAAATCATCGCCGAAGGCGATACCATACCTATTACCTATTCCCTATTCCCTATTACCTAAATTACCTATTCCCTATTCCCTATTACCTAAATTACCTGTTTCCTATTATCTACTACCTATTCTGCCAATTACCCTATTATCAAAAAAACTGTTGCCCGAGCAAAGGCTTACAGGGCCAGTTCCCTGCGCTCGGAGAACTTCGCTCTCTGTTCCTCAAAGGCCGAATCAAATGTGAAGTCAAGGGCTATGCCCTCGCTCTCATAGATTATGAGTGCTCCGCCAAGCTCTATGCTGTCATTCTCCTCTGTCTCAAAGCCCTCAAAAAGCTTTGCATAGCCCATATCCGCAGGTGCTAAGCACACCTTGCCCTTCGATACGGGGTAAGCCTTCCAAGCCTCCTTGGAAGCTGCCTTCAGATAGTCAGCATACTGCTCAGACGCTCTGAACTTAACAAGCCTCTCTCTGACAGCCGCAAACACATTATCTATAAGCTCTTCTCTGTGTTCGAGAATCTCTCTCTGGCAGGCAAGCTTCTGCGCCGACACCTCACGGAGCTGTCTTTCACGCTCCTTAGTGCTCTCGGCTCTCTCGGCAGACTCTATCCTCTGCTCCGATGCCTGCTCGGCTGCCTCTATAGTTTCGGTATACTGTCTGTTCGCTTCGGCTATTATTTCTGCGGCTGTCTTGTCGGCATCGTCGAACACAGCCTTCTCGAAGCGGTCAAACCTTTGTGCCTCACTGAGTTTCATAATGTCCTCCTGTTGTCCCGTGGTCAGAGCTTAACGCCGATAGCCTCGGAAAGATAGCGTGATATAGTATCCGATATCTTTGATGTTGCGTGACGGTCGGGTATCTCTACTATGAGGGGCTGCTTTACCGTCAGCTTGTACTCATAGACCTTCTCCCTGCACTGCTTTACGGCAAGGTCAGTCATAAGGATAACTCCTACGTCTTCCATCTGCATAGCCTCATCAAGGGCTGCTGTGACCTCCTCGGGGGTGTGAACGACAACTCCCTCGATACCTGCGAGCCTCATGCCCATCTGTGTATCTATGTTGTCGCTGATAAGATAAAATCTCATAAGGATAGCTCCTTAGCCTCCGATATTGGAAATGATAAGAATTGAGATAAGCAGTCCGTAAAGGGCGATACCTTCACCAAGTACGACGAAGATAAGTGCCTTAACGAAGTTCTTCGGGTCTTCCGAGGTCGCACCGATAGCGGCAGGAGTACCCGAACCAACTGCGATACCTGCTCCCACGCAGGAGAGACCTACTGCAAGTGCAGCGGCAAGGTATCCGAGACCTGTACCTGTAGAAAGCTGTGCAGCCTTTGAGGTCTCCTCAGCGGCAGCGTGTACAAAGCCTCCGATCGGTACAAGGATAGACATAAGCATTATTCCTGCAAAGGTGCAGAGGTTTCCTATAAATGCGCCCTTAGGCGACTTTCCGTTCTTGATCTTCTTAGCCATAAGTGCGAAAGGCACAAGCAGAAGTGCGATCGCAATAAGCGGCAGTGCAAAATAAATAAGCATATTGATTACCTCCAATTAATTACTTTCAGTCACCGGTGTGAACTTTACGCTGACAGGCTCAAAGGGCTTTCCGCCGCTGTCATAGAATCTTGAGAACATCTCATAGAATTCAAGCCTGATTATCTGGATAGCTACGATCATACCCTCCATAGCCATAACAAACAGGTTTCCGATTATCAGCACTATCGGCTGACCTATCGCACCTGCGCCGTCCATAAGGGTCATAACAACGAGCATCATGCCCGCATGAGAGAGAACGAAGCCGCCTACTCTCAGGAAGGACATCGTGTTGGAAACGTAGCTGAGCAGGAACTCAAACATCTCGAAGAAGTTCTCTACAATAAAGTTTCCTATAGTCATCGGCTCGCCGTCCTCGGAGAGCTGCCACTTTCTGTACTTCACCCATGCAGCCAGCGGCACACGGCAGAAGATACACAGAAGCGGTATAACTATCAGGCAGATAACAAAGGGTGCGGACATTACCTTTACATCAAACATCATTGTGGACACAACTCCCGTGATTATCGAGCCGTAGAAAATCAGTCCGCAGATACCGTTGCACCCGAATATCGCCTTTTCGTAGTCCTTGGCTTTGAAGCCTGCGTAGATGTTTATTATCATCGAAATAAGTATAAGGGCAATTCCTATGCCTACCGCAGTCAGCAGAATGAAGTTCGTCTGCTTGAAGACTTTAAGCGGCAGGAAGTCAATTCCAATGCTCTCATACACGGGGTCAAGAAGCTCCTCAAACCCGAACACCGAGCCGTAGAGCGTTCCGAACACCATACTGGACAAGCCCACTCGTCTGACGATACCGCCGGCCATAGGACCAAGCTTCTTATGCAGAAGTATTCCCGCAAGAAGTATCACAAAGCCCTGTCCTAAGTCTCCGAACATTATTCCGAAGAGCAGTGTGTAGGTCAGTGCCACAAAGGCAGTCGGGTTTATGCCGTCATATACGGGCAGGCCGTACATTTCGACCAGCATTCTGTAGGGCCGTGTGAGGAAGCTGTTTTTAAGCACCGTAGGCGGCTGACAGGAAGCGTCAGCGTCCGGGGGAAGGAAGGATACCTCTGAGCTTTCCAGCCCGTCAAACAGCTTTGAGAACTCAGCTTCCTTCTTTTTCGGAACAAAGCCCTTAATAATGTAGTGCTTTGTGCCCTGTCCGCTGTTTACAGTACCCACATTCTTTTTAAGGTCTGAGTACTTGCTCTTTAGCTGCAGCTTTGTACATAGCATCTGTATTTTGTTCTCATTCACTCTTGTAAATGCTGAAACCTTTTCCTCGGCTTCCTTCTTTGAAGCTTCAAGCTGAGCTATCTCATCTGAGATATTTTTCATGGCCTCATCAGCATTTCCCGAAACGTACCTCGGAAGCATTACCCTTTCAAAGTACATACTTTTGAACAGGTCGTCTACCCTTTCCTTGTCGCCCTCGGGGCAGAAGTACATTCCCCAGCAATAGCTGTCAGATTTCTCAAACGCCACAAAGAAGAAGTTATCGTTGTAGTATTCAAGCTTGGGGTAATTATCCAGCGGCAGACGTCCTATCCTTACGCTGACGTGCTTGCAGGAGAATAGCTGCTGGAAGTCGCTGTTCATACCTTTCAGATGTTTTATGTGCTTCTGTGCCTGTCTCAGCTCTTCGATTCTCGCATCACCCTCACGGCTGTCACGGGAGACCGCATCGAAGCCCTTTTCAAGCTCCGAGCAGACAGCTTCAAGCTCCCCTGCGCTGTCAGCCGAAAGCCCCTTGCAGTCAGTCTCAACAGGCTCTATACCGCAGTCGGCGGCTATCTTGACAGCTCTTTTCAGAAGCGCTGCATATTCGTTCCTGTCATTCAGGAGGCGCCCTCTTGCCTCTCCGGGGGAGAAGGCAGGCTCAATATGGAAGATACCGCTTTCACAGCACCTTTCAAGCGCCTGATCGAGCTCATCCATATTTCCGAGAATATTGACAAGAGACATTGTTTCAATTGCCATAGCTCATTTACTTTTCCTTTCGTTAGTTTTATATTAAAAATTCGTGTAATTCATAATGTTTTGAAAGGGGTATGGGGCAAAGCCCCATTTTAAAACATCGCCGAAGGCGATACCTTACCTATTCCCTATTCCCTATTACCTATTACCTAAATTACCTATTCCCTATTCCCTATTACCTATTACCTAAATTACCTATTCCCTATTCCCTATTACCTTTTAACTATTACCTGATTAAAATATCAGCAGTTCGTGCTCCAGCTGAGTGGTGTCCGCACCGTAGCGGACAGCCTCTATAATGTGTACTATGTTTGAGATCTCCACCGCACTGAGCCTTACATAGGCATACAGTGCTGCGGGCGCACTCGTTGTCGAGGACAGAATGTGACTGAGCTTTCTGTACCTTATGTCAGCGATACCTGTCTCTATAATGCCGGTCTCACGCATACCCTTGCCGTATTTTGTATTTTTAAGCCATTCAAACATCTCATCGGGGTCGGAGAGCTCAAAGTACTCTTTAAGCCTGCCCATAGGGTTGCCCCTGACATTGATTATGCTCTGCTTGATCTTCTCCGCCGAATACCCGAAATACTTTTTCATTCGGTAGGCATTGATGATATTCATCGTATCGACCTCGTAGAGAATGATCTCCTTGATCTCCTTTTCCTCTCTGCCGTGAAAATCATGCTCAACGTCCTGTATAAGGCGCTCAAAGTAATCCTTTCTGAGGGCAAGCTCGCATTCTGTATAGTCTGCCCTGCCCGAGGGGTCGGTTTTTACCTTCAAAAGAGGTTTTCTGTAGGGTGTACCTCTGAGGACCTCCAGAAGCTCCTCAAAATTCTCCGCCTGACTAAGCTCCAGAAGCTTCACCCTTGAATGCTTTATCGCATACCCAGGCAGCTGTGTAAGCACAGGCTTGTCAAGGTCAGAATTTATGCTGTTTATCATCAGCAGAATATTCGCTATCTCCATTCTTGCGAGCAGAAAGCCGTAGTACGGAATAGAATCAAGCTGCTGGAAACCGCAGAGGCGGTTATAGGTTTCAAAGTTTGCCTTTTGCAGAAGCTCCTCAAGGTAGCCTCTGTGTACAGTGTTCGGATCAACGTCACGGAACACATCTTTATATCTCGGCGACTGTGCAAGGTACTCGGCACATTCGGGAACAGTCTGCTTGAGCATAAGCTCTCTGTACTGCTGCTGAGAAAACATCTTCCCCCGAACTGCCCTTATCTTAGCTACAGTCGCATTCATGGAACTGCTTGTGAGCATATCCTTTTACTCCTTTTCAGGGTTCACAACGGCGCTGAATATCTCCTGCTCCCAGCGCTCATGTTCACGCTCATAGACTGCATCAAGCTCCTTGAGCCTGCCCTTCCGGAGCGTTCTTATCTTCAGAGTCTCGGACTCAACAGCCTTATCGGTAGAGGCTCTGAGCTGTTCGGTGTAGGCATTCACCTTCTCGGTCACGCTCTGATCTATATCTTCCTGTCTGCGTGCGCACTCGGCCTTTTTCTCTTCACTCTGCGCAAGAGCATCTTTTATGCGCTGCTCGGCTCTGCGGTCGAGGTCAAGTATCTGACTGATAAGGTCAGTGCCGACCATTGTTTTTCCTTCCATGAAAAATCCTCCCTTCACAGGCGGAAATGTAATACGGGAAAGCGCTGATTAAAAGCCCTCGCACCCCATATTAAACTTTATTATACATGGAAACAATTATATAACTTTCGCCTCCAAAAAACAAGCAAACATTTTATCATTTAATATTTTCTATACACTTTTTGGTTATTATGCACAAAAAATCAGGCTATCCGAACAGCTTTTGCACCGCCGACACTCATACTTTTGCAGCACTCTTACGGAAAGCCCCTCGGGGCTTTTGATTTTTCTCTATTGACGTACTCTGAATTTTGTGCTAAAATGAAAAAGACTAGTAAGCACGGAGAAGCGAAACAGTATATCAGGAAGGGGCAGGTTTCAGTATGAAATGCAATACAGTCAGAAATACCGCTGCAGCGGCAGTAAGTGCGGCAGCAGTGCTTATCACAACTAAGGTAATAAGATCGGCTCTTAAAAGAAAGGCTAAGAAGAAGCTCAGAAACGAAGCTAAGGAAGTTCTCAGAGAGACAGGAAAGCTTGCCGCCGAGGGTATAGCCGAGGCTGGAAAGAGCATAGCCGGGAAAAACAGCAACTACACCGAGTTTCACCGTGATGTTTCAGCAATCGGAAGCTGCAGCGATATGATCTATATCGTAAACATCAATGATGACACATATATTGAGTACACAAACCCCTATGACGATCCCGAGGGCGTGTTAGACGAGGATTTCTTCAATAAGATGCAGGAGCTCATAATGAAGATAGTCTTCCCCGAGGACAGACCCAAGATGTGCAAGGAGCTTGAAAAGGAAAGATTCCTCTCAGAGATACATGAGGGCGAGGTTTACAGCATAACCTACAGGCTGATAGTTGAAAACAGACCCGTGTATTTCGGGATAAGGGCGATAAGGTCTGTCAGCAGACCCGAGCTGATAGTTATAGGTGTTACAAATATAGATGCTTCCAAACGCCGTGAGGCACTGTATGAAAAAGATCCTGCCGAAGCAGCCGCACCTGTTACAAGAGATGCTCTCACAGAGGTCAAGAACAGGCTTGCGTACTCAAATTATGAGAAGGACATCGACGAGAAGATCGAAAAGGGCGAGACTGAAAAGCTCGCAGTGGTTTTCTGTGATGTGAACGGTCTTAATGCGGTCAACGAGAAGATGGGCATGAATGTCGGAGATGCGTTCCTGAAAAATGCCTGCTCGGATATATGCCTGAAATTCAAGCACAGCCCTGTATTCAGGATAGGCGGAGATGAGTTTGCAGTAATTCTCAGGGGTGAGGATTACAACAACAGGAAAAACCTTATCCGTTCACTGAGGGCGCAGATGACCCGCCGAATGGCAGAGGGCAAGGCTTCCTCAGCCTGCGGAACGGCAGACTTCGACCCCGCTGCCGATAAGGCACTTGCGGATATCCTCTCCCGTGCAGAGGAGGATATGAAGCTTAACAAGGAAAAAATGGTGAAAAAATAAACAAAGTGCTCCCTGACCGGGGAGCACTTTGTTTATAATATCGCAGTTCCGTCATTGTCTATGCCGAACTCGTGAACATTCCAGCCTGTTATGCCTGCATTGTCGAGGGAGAACTTTACTCTTCCTGCAAAGTACTCGTTCTTGTCATCAACTATAGCCATAACTGTGGGGCCTGCACCGCTGATATAAGCCGCATAAGCTCCGTGGGTGTAGGCTATATCAAAGACCTCATCGCAGTTCGGGATAAGCTTTGAGCGAAACGGCTGATGCAGCCTGTCATTCACGGCTGTGCGGAGGTTCTCATACTTGCCTGTTAAAAGAGATGCCGAAAACAGCGCCGCCCTCGACAGGTTGAACACAGCGTCCTTGTGGGAGACCTCAGTCGGCAGGCAGGCTCTGGCGTCCTCGGTCTTTAAGCCGAAGTCCGGGATTATTGCCGCAAATTTAAGCTTTGTGTATACCTCCTGCTTTACCCACTCTACACGTCTGCCGTCAAAAACGGCTGTAACTATGCCGCCGAGCAGTGCAGGTGCGGTGTTGTCGGGGTGACCCTCTATCTGGGCTGCGAGGTCTACAAGGTCGTCCTTGGAGAGAGGGTCTCCGAGAAGCTTGTTCGCACCCACAAGCCCTGCGATTATGCAGGCTGATGACGAACCCAAGCCCCTCGCCATAGGGATATTGTTCGTCTGGCGGAGCTTTAAGCCTTTGAGCTCCTTTCCGCAGACAGCGAAAAGGTCCTTCGCCGAAATATATATCAGGTTTTTCTCATCGGTCGGCACCTCAAGGCCGTCTGTCGAGGCTATGTCGATAGTGTCGCTCTCCTCTATCTCAACGTAGTTATAGAACGTCAGCGCAAGGCCGAGAGCGTCAAAGCCTGCACCTAAGTTTGCCGATGTGGCAGGTATGCGTATCTTTATCATGGGTATTCTCCTTTGGGTGGCAGGGAAAACCCTGCAGTGCTCGCCGCACGGCTAATACGCGACGTTCTTTTGTTTGGACTTTTCCTGCCTTGAACGCAGAGATAGGTAGTGCAGAATTAATATTGCTTTTTAGCCTGCACTATTTTGCTCCGCGTTCAAGGCAGGAAAAGCCAAAGCAAAAGTACGGCGCGTGATGGTGCAGGGTTTTCCCTGCCGCGTTCAAGGCAGGAAAAGCTTTAAGCAAAATTACGTCGCGTATTAGCCGTGCGGCGAGCACCATTAAGCAAATTAATACATTCTTATCTTGCTTGCAATTTCAGCCGAATGTGAAAGTATAGTCAGATTTGTGTCGATGTCGGATTCCTTCATTACGGGAGTGATGAAGGCAAGCTCATTGTCGGGTCTGCCTGCACGCTCAATGTACATAAGCTTGCCGAACATCTCGGAAAGTGCGCTCTT
The DNA here is from genome assembly GCA_002391065.1 of Ruminococcus sp. UBA4385. The sequence goes on from DGRP01000027.1 coordinate 14,603, forward strand.
GAGCTTTTCAGCGTCATCAGCCTTTATGCGTACATATACCGCAGTCGAGGTCTCCTTGTAGTTCACTACAAACTTCTCGTTGTCGCAGTCCTCCCAGCCGATAGCTACGGGTCTCTCGCTGTGTCTGATGCAGTCGATAATGTCGCCCACAACAGCCGATGCCGTCGGGAGCTTTCCTGCACCCTGTCCGTAGAAGAGCACATCTCCCACACCGTCACCTGTAACAGTTATAGCGTTGTATACGTCCTCGACATTTGCGAGCATATTGTTCTTGGCAACAAGTCTCGGGCAAACAATAGCTGTTACTCTGCCGTCATCAAGCTTTCTTACCGAGCCGATAAGCTTTATAACATAGCCTGCATTTGCAGCGTACTCTATATCGTCAAGAGTTATCCTTGTGATACCCGAGCAGTGTACATACTCGGGATAAATGTGCTTGCCGTAAGCCAGCGAGCCCAGAATACAGATCTTTCTGCAGGCGTCCTCGCCCTCGATGTCGGCAGTAGGGTCAGCCTCGGCATAGCCGTTCTCCTGAGCCATTTTCAGTGCCTCGTCAAAGGGGAGCTGATCCTTTATCATCTTTGAAAGTATAAAGTTAGTAGTTCCGTTAAGTATACCCGAGATTTTTACTATCTCATTTCCCGCAAGGCACTTGCAGAGAGGTCTGATTATCGGGATACCGCCGCCTACGCTTGCCTCAAACAGATAGCTGCAGTTGTGCGCCGCTGCAATTTTGAGAAGCTCTGCTCCCTTTGCAGCCACGAGCGCCTTGTTAGAGGTAACAACGCTCTTGCCCTTTTCGAGCAGTCTCTTAGTATAGTCATAAGCGAAGGTCGTTCCTCCTACAACCTCTGCGACTACCTCTATCTCGTCATCGTTGAGGATAGTATCAAAGTCATGGATTATCCTGTCAGCAAAAGGCGAATCGGGAAAATCCCTGAGGTCAAGAATGTACTTGATGTCGCAGTCCTTCCCAAGCTTTTTTGAGATAGACTCCCTGTTCTTCATAAACAGCTCGACCGTTCCCGAGCCTACTACGCCGTATCCTATAACAGCTACGTTCTGCATTTTATATTCCTACTTTCTATAAATTATTCACCTGAGATTATTTTAACGTCAACCACGCCTCTGACCTTTGAGAGCTCGTCCCGAAGCTTGGCCGTCGGGAGCACCTCATGCTCAAACCGCACCGAGAAGGTGACAGTCGCTACGGAGTCGATAGGGATATTCTGATTGATAGTCAGGATATTGGTGTTGAGCTCATAAAGCTTCGAGATTATTGACGAGAGCACACCCTTTTCATCTCTCAGTATGCAGTACACCGAGACGATATTATTTGTAAGCTGCTCCTCATAATTGAAGACCGAGTCCTTGTACTTGTAGTAAGCACTTCGGGATATGCCGACCATGCGGCAGGCCTCCGATGAGGTAAGTGCCTCGCCCCTTGCCCTCATGCGCTTGGCGTCAAGAACCTTGAGCACTATGTCGGGAAGTACCTCCGAGCTGACAATAACCAGCTTTTCGTCCTTTTCTCCCATTCGATTCCACCTCCGAAAAACAGATGTGTGTGACAGAAACACATTATAACACTTTTTTCTCCATTTGTCAACCCCCGCCCCGTGTGTATTGCTGCAAACAGTAATCTGCCGCACTGCCTGCAGGACTTATCGGGGGA
>DGRP01000059.1 GCA_002391065.1 Ruminococcus sp. UBA4385
CCAGATTTTCGTCAGATTGCCTAAATTCGACGCAGGCTTGCTGACGCAAGTCAAGGAGAATTTGGGTAATATGACGGAAAGCTGGCAAGCAGATGATGTGCAGAGGCGTTAGCCGCGGGTCGTGCGGTGTTGCCTTAATCCCCTTAGCTTTTAAAACGAAGAAGCAGGAGACCTTGTTCTCCTGCTTCTTTCCTTTTATCCTATATATCCTACTATCTTAACAGCCGCTATCGGCTTGCCGAGGTCATCTCTTACCATAACGTTATAACAGCAGGTGGTTCTGCCCTTGCGGATAAGCTCCGTCTCAGCGATAAGGCGCTCACCCTTCGGAGTGCTAAGAAACGATATATCAGACGACAGTGAAACTGTCCCTGACTTTTTCCAGTTTGTCGCAACTGCAAAAGCAAAGTCCGCCAGCATGAAGTACACTCCGCCCATCACACCGCCGACTGCATTTTTATGTCTCTCTGCAATAGTCAGACTGACCCTTGCATAGTCCTCACCGACCTCGTCAATAACTGCGCCGTTCTCGGTTGCAAAACGGTCTTTTGAAAAGAACTCTCTTACCTGTTCGATATTTGCCATTCCGGTATTTGCTCCTTTTACTTATCCTCTCTTGTGTACCATGACCTAAGCACCTGCTCGGCTTTTTTGCCGTAGACAGTAAAGTCCCTGTTCTCCCTTGCCTTCTCTATCGGCGGAAGCTTTGCCTTCCAGTCCCACCAGAAGTAACCGCAGAACCAGTCCTTATCCCAGGTAGTACTGAGAGCCGCCTCATAGAAGTCAGCCTGCTCCTGCTCATCAAGAGGTACATCTCTGTAGTGGAAATCCCACGGGTACTGTGTACAGCCCTGCTCGTTTCTGACGCCTATCTCTGCCATCATAACGGGTCTGCCGTAATGCTCATGCATTTTCTCAAGCCTGCTGACTACCTCTGTCCATACCGCTTTCATTTTTCCAAGCGAACGGTCACTCGGCTCTGTGCATGGATAGTATCCCGACACACCTATCACATCGACCTCGGAGAGCCAGTCAAAGCGGAACTCATCGCCGTGATTGATATTGTGCATAATGATACCGTGATAAACCTCACGGACATCGGCTATAAGCTTTCGGCAGTAAGCAGACTGTTTGTCCATGCCTGCCATTTCACAGCCCGTACAGAGCATCTCACAGCCCTCTTCCTCAGCGAGCCTTGCGTAGTATGTCATTAATCTTGTGTAGCTTGCAAACCAGCGCTCCCAGTACATAGGGTTCTCAGTCGGGAAATCTATCCTTGCTCTCCACGAACGGTCAAGGCAGTCCACCATTGGTTTAAGACAGACCCTAAGCCCTAAGCTTTTTGCCTTGCGTATCGCTGACCTTACCTCATCATCGGTCTGTGTTCTTCCGAAAAGAGCGAACACATTCAGCGAATAATAGGCTTCCTGAAAGCAGTTTACAGGTATACATATCCAGTCAAGACCGTTTTCAGCGAGGCGCTCCATTGAAGCGTCAGCCTCAGGTGTGCCGAACACTCCGCTTCCCGAATAAAAGCCCCATGTATATCCTTTGCAGAATAGTTTTTCGTTCATAGCTTTACTCCTTAGTAAAAATCCTTATAGAAAACCCGCAGGTGACTTCCAAGCTCTCGGTTTCGATAAGCTTTGCACTGTCAGGCTTCGATGTCTTATAGCTGTACGGTGTCATTCGGTAGAGACTGAGTATCTCCTCACGGCTTGCAAGCCTTGCCTTATACTCCAGAACCTCTTCCTTGCCCTCTCTGAAGCTTTCCAGGCCGTATTCATTCGGCTTGTTCCTGTAGGGCTCCTCATAGATCAGAGCCTTTAGCTCAAACAGGTGATCGGGAGAGGGAGAGATGACCAGAAGCTTTCCTCCGTCTTTAAGCACCCTTGCGTACTCCCTGTCGCTGACAGGGGCGAAGGTACACACTATCAGATCTGCCGACTTATCCTTAAACGGCAGCTCAAATGCCGACGCTACAGCAATCTGAACATTATGAAGCCCCTTCTCATTCACCCTTGACATAGCATGAGAGCAAGCTCCCTTTGATATATCCACCCCATATATTCTGGCTTTCTCAAGAGCACCTGCGTACTGCACAGTGTAGTAGCCCTCTCCGCAGCCGCTGTCAATGATGACAGGTTCTTTACAATCGGCAGTCAGCTCTTCCATGATCTGTGCAGCTCTCTGAGCAAGCCTTTCGTAATGCCCGAAATCCAGAAACTCAGTCCGAGCCCTTACCATATCGCCATTGTCGCCCGCTTTTTTGGGATTGTGCTTTTTTGTCGTGAGAAGATTTACGTAGCCCTTTCTGTGCAGGTCAAAGCTATGACCGTTCGCACACCTGAAGGTGCGCTCACCTTTCACAAGAGCTTCTCCGCAAACAGGACAGATATACAAATCCTCACCCCCCGATCATCAGATAATTACTGCTTTCATAATATCACATCTTTCATCTATTTACTATGTATTTTTTATTAATTTTACAGGCTCGTGAATATTCTTTTCTTCCTGCGGACAGAATAATCATAAAAACGAAAGGAAGATTCTATGCGCTCAACAGTAATTATGCGTCAGCCCCCTTCTGTAGTTTCCTACGCTGCGATAGGCGGAAAGAAGGAAGAGGAAGGCCCTATGGGGCAGTACTTTGACAAAATAAACGATGACCCCTGCTTTTCCGAGGACACCTTTGAGAAGGGCGAAAGCCAGCTTCAGAAGCAGGCAGTCAGGCACGCTCTCTCAAAAGGCGGCTTTCAGCCCTCTGACATCGGAGTTCTCTTCGGCGGCGACCTGCTCAACCAGTGTACGGGCACTACCTTCGGAATCAAATCCTACGAGATACCCTTTCTCGGAATATACGGAGCCTGCTCCACAATGTCAGAGGGGCTGCTTCTCGCTTCCCTTTTCGTTGACAGAGAGATATGCCAAAAGGCAATGGCAGTCACCTCATCTCACTTCTGCACCGCTGAGCGTCAGTACCGTATGCCCCTCAACTACGGCGGACAGCGCACTCCCACTTCGCAGTGGACAGCTACCGCCTCGGGAGCGCTGGTGGTTTCCCCCTCGGAGAAGGCCCCCTTTGTACGAGCCTGCACCGTCGGAAAAATCGTTGACATGGGCGTCACCGATGCCAACAATATGGGAGCCGCTATGGCGCCTGCCGCCTTTTCAACGATCAGCACCTTTTTTGAGGACACAGGCATGAGCCCCTCGGACTTTGACCATATCGTTACAGGCGACCTCGGCGCTGTAGGAAGCTCGGTTCTCTGCTCGCTGTTTGAAAAAGCAGGTATCAATATTTCTGACAAGCATCTTGACTGCGGCAAAATGATTTATGACCCCGACACTCAGGACGTACACGCAGGCGGCAGCGGCTGCGGCTGTGCGGGAAGCCTGCTATGCGGATACTTTCTTCCGAAGCTTGCCAAGGGTGAGCTTCACAACATTCTCTTTGCTGCAACGGGAGCGCTGCTCTCTCCTACCGTATCACAGCAGGGCGAGGCTATACCTTCAATATCGCATTTAGTATGGCTGTCACACGAAAGAGGGTGAACGAATGATATACCTTTATGCATTTCTTATCGGCGGATCGCTCTGCGCTGTCGGGCAGTTTCTTATAGACCTTACAAAGCTGACTCCCGCAAGAATACTTGTAGCTTACGTCTGTACAGGAGTTTTCCTCGGGGCTGTCGGCATTTACGAGCCCTTGGTAAAGCTCTCGGGAGAGGGCGCAAGGGTACCTTTAACGGGCTTTGGTTATCTGCTTTGCAAGGGAGTTGAAAAGCAGATAGATAAAGACGGCTTTATGGGCATTTTCACAGGCGGTCTAACAGCCTGCGCCGCAGGAGTGGCGGCAGCAATGGTGTTTGCATTTATTGCAGCGCTGATATTCAAGCCAAAGCAAAAGCAGTAAAAAGCATAAAAGCAGCCCGAAACACATCGGGCTGCTTTTGTATAGTATTGCCTTTTTTCAGATGTATCAGAGCTCAGTGCAGAACTCTACCTTCTCTCCTGCGAGAATCATGTTTGTAGTTCTTACCGCACACATTTTTCCGCACATTGAGCAGGTGTGTCTGTCGGCAGGAGGTGTGCTCTCAAAGTACTCTCTTGCCTTATCGGGGTCAAATGCAACCTTGAACATATCCTCCCACTCAACCTTGTGTCTTGCCTCAGCCATTTCATTGTCCTTATCCCTTGCGTGAGGCACTCCCTTAGCGATATCCGCAGCATGAGCAGCTATCTTTGAAGCAACTATGCCTTCCTTAACGTCATTGACATCGGGCAGTCTGAGGTGCTCCGCAGGTGTGACATAGCACAGGAAGTCTGCTCCGCTTGCAGCTGCTATAGCGCCGCCGATAGCAGAAGTTATATGGTCATACCCCGGGAATATATCCGACACCAGAGGTCCGAGAACATAGAAGGGCGCATTGTGGCAAAGCCTCTTCTGCAGCTTCATATTAGCCTCGATCTCGTTCATAGCCATGTGACCCGGACCCTCAACCATTACCTGAACGTCCTTCTCCCATGCTCTCTTTGTCAGGTTTCCAAGCTCTATAAGCTCAGCTATCTGACCTGCATCGGTTGCATCATCAATGCAGCCGGGGCGGAGTGCATCTCCAAGGCTTATGGTAACATCGAACTCACGCAGTATCTCAAGCACCTCATCATAGTGCTCAAAGAACGGATTTTCATTTCCTGTCATCATCATCCACGCAAAGAGAAGTGAGCCGCCTCGTGAAACTATGTTCATCTTTCTGCCCTCACGCATAAATGCCTCAACTGCTCTTCTGTTTATTCCTGCATGAATGGTCATAAAGTCAACACCCTCTTCCGCATGGGCACGGACAACTTTAAGAAAGTCCTCTGCAGTGATTTCAAGCAGATCCTTTTCAAGGTAGCCTATCGCATCATACATAGGCACTGTTCCTATCATTGCAGGGCTCTTCTCAATAAGCGCCTTACGGAATGTGTTTGTCTTTCCGTAATTTGAAAGGTCCATTATAGCCTCTGCGCCGAACTTGTGCGCAAGGTCAACCTTCTGCATTTCAACGTCATAGTTCTTGGCATCTCCCGAGATACCGAGGTTTACATTGATCTTTGTCCTCATCTTTGTGCCGATACCCTCAGGCGAGATCGACTTGTGGTTTACGTTGCACGGAATTGCTACCCAGCCCTTTGCTACAAGCTCACGGAGCTCCTCAGCGTCAATGTATTCCTTCTCTGCAACTATCTTCATTTCAGGTGTGATAATGCCCTTCTTGGCAGCTTCCATCTGTGTGTAATATTCTTTCATAGTTATACCCTTCCTATTCTGCAAACTTACTGTGTATGTCAAATGCGTGATTCATCGGCCCTGAGCCCTTTCCCAGATCGAGCATAGCACTCAGCGCTCCCGAGATATACTCCTTGGCTCTTCTGATACTCTCTGAAAGCTCATAGCCCTTTGCGAGATTTGCGGCTATCGCACTTGAGAGCGTACAGCCCGTGCCGTGAGTATTCGGGTTATCAATGCGCTCACCCTCAAACCATGTGAAGTCTTTTCCGTCATAGAGCACATCCTTAGCATCATAAACACGGTGTCCGCCCTTGATAAGAACGGGGCATTGGCAGTATTCGCAAATGCGCTTTGCGGCCAGCTCCATATCCTCAACAGTGCTGATTTCAACCTCAGCGAGTTCCTCTGCCTCGGGAATGTTCGGTGTCAGCAGAGCCGCATTCGGTGTAAGATTAATCCTTAAAGCACCTATACAGCCCTCATTCTGAAGCCTTGCTCCGCTTGTGGCTACCATTACGGGGTCAACCACAACATTCACCGCCTTGTACTCAATGAGCTTTGCGGCTACTACCGAAATAAGCTCCTCCGTAGGAAGCATTCCTATCTTGACTGCATCGGGTCTGATATCCTCAAAAACGCAGTCGAGCTGCTTAGAAAGAAAATCTGAGCTTACCTCCATAATGTCCGTCACGCCTAAGGTGTTCTGAGCAGTAAGTGCAGTGACAGCACTCATGGCATAAACACCATTTGCTGTCATAGTCTTGATATCTGCCTGAATACCGGCGCCTCCGCAGGAATCGCTTCCTGCGATAGTCAATGCTGTTTTCATTAGAAAACTCCTTTCATATAGCATAAACTTTTATATAGCGGTCTCAGGTGGTGCCCCCAAGAGGCCGCTTTTATCTGAATCTTTATCGGCAAAGAAGTGCCAGTTCCTTAGTTTCGGCTTCGATGTTCTCTGCGCCGAACACCGCCGACACTACTGCAAAGCCGTCCGCACCGAGGTCTGACAAGGTCGGAAGATTTGCTTTTGTTATGCCGCCTATAGCCACACAGGGTATGCGGACAGACTGCTTTATCTGTGCGAACTGTGCCTTGTCAATATGTATCGCATCGGGCTTTGTAGGTGAGGGAAACACTGCCCCTACGCCTAAATAGTCAGCCCCCTGTGCCTGTGCGGTCTGAGCCTGCTCAACTGTTTTAGCGGTTGCCCCTATGATAAAGCCCTCGGGAACGTGCTTTCTTATCTCGGCAACGGAGTCGTCCTCTATGCCGACATGAACTCCGTCCGCACCTGCTTCAAGAGCCGCCCTCCAGTCATCGTTGACTATGAGAGGCACACCGTACCTGCCGCATACCTCTCTGAGGATCTTTGCCTCATGCACAAGTTCTTCATGGCTCACGCCCTTGTCACGAAGCTGAATGATATTCGCTCTGCCTTTCAGAGCCGCCTCAACACATTCGACCATTCCTCTGTCACGGAAATACCTATTGTCTGTGATAGCATAAAGCCTGAGCTGCTCCTCGGTTATCCTTTTGCTCATACTGTCTCTGAGGCTATTTACAAGCACGGAGGGCTCGCCATTCATAAATGCGCTCATAAGGCACACACCTGCTGCGCCTGCACGCTTTACCCTCCATACATTTTCGGGAGCTACCCCACCTATCGCATAAACAGGCACGCTGACACTATCGCAGACCTCTCTGAGAAATGCTGTACCTCTCCCTGCAAGGCCCTTCTTGCAGTCAGTCTCGAAAATATGCCCTGCCGTCAGGTATGAAGCACCCAGCGATACCGCTTCTCTCGCTTCACTGACGGAATGAACGGAAGCTCCGATCACCTCGAACTGTGCCTTTGTGCTCTCGTCAAGCTCTCTGAGTATCGGCAGAGGAAGATGTATCTTCTTTGCTCTGAGCTTGGCTGCTGTCTTATAAAAGCTGTGCAGTATGACCTCCGTTCGGCTTGAACTGAAAATGCTCATGACCTTTTTTGCAAGATCACAATATTCCCCCTCGGAGAGCTCCTTTGCCCTGAGTATCAGAGTATCTATTCCGCTGTGACCAAGACGTCTGAGCTGTGCCTCACTGTCCTCACAGAGCTTTAAGTCCGTTACGCAAATGACCTTACACATAAAGGTAATCGTTGAGCACAGGCTGCAAGCCCTCATCGGACATATCCTTGTACATCTTGTCAAGGCTTCTTCCGTCGTTTATCTCAAACTGCTCGTCGCCTGCTTCGCTCTCCTCCTTCCCTGTGTACTTGCTTTCGTGGTCGCCTATACCTGTGGAAACACCTGCCGAGATCTTCGTAGCTGCAATTCTTACAATGCCGTTTCTGAACGTCTCGCTCTCACGGGAGGATACCGTAATACCTGCAAAGGGCAGGAATATCCTGTATGCGCAAAGTATCTGGCAAAGGCGCTTTTCGCTTACGTCCTGAGGATTTATCTTATCGTTGTTGATTATCGGTCTCAGTCTCGGACATGAGAGCGATATTTCGGCATGGGGGTACTTTCTCTGTAAGAAATACATATGCAGCACCGATGCAAGAGCATCCTTCCTGAAGTCTGACAGCCCCAGCAATGCCGAGCCTGCAACTCCCCTCATACCTGCCATAAGGGCTCTTTCCTGAGCGTCAAACCTATAGGGGTATACCCTCTTGTGACCGAGAAGATGAAGCTGCTCATACCTGTCGGAATCATAGGTCTCCTGAAAGACTGTAACGTAGTCAACTCCGCACTCATGCAGATATTTATAGTCCTCAACATTAGCAGGATAGACCTCTATTCCTACCATGCGGAAATACTTTCTCGCAAGCTTGCAGGCCTCACCGATGTACTTGATGTCGCTCATCTTGCGGCTCTCGCCTGTCAGGAGAAGTATCTCCTCCATTCCGCTGTCAGCGATGACCTTCATTTCCTTTTCTATCTGCTCCATAGAAAGCTTCATTCGCCTTATATCATTGTAGCAGTTAAAGCCGCAGTAAACGCAGTAGTTCTCGCAGTAATTTGCGATATACAAGGGTGTGAAGATATACACCGTGTTTCCGAAATGCTTTCTTGTCTCTATCCTCGCCCTCTCTGCCATGCGCTCCAGGAACGGCTCGGCCGCAGGCGATAGCATTGCCTTTAAGTCCTCGATATTCGGGGTCTCCTTTTCAAGAGCTCTTCTCACATCAACAGCCGTGTACCTTGATGGCTCATAGGAGTTTACTTCACGCATTACCTTTTCACGGATATCCGACTTTATCTGCTCCTGCCCCTCCATGTACTCCATGTGGTTCGTTCTTGATGAGGGGTCATTTTCAAGCCTGTGTTTTTTCTCCAGAGCCTTTTCCGAAAGAGATTCGGCGTCTATAAAATACTGTTCGTCCAAGATCTGCGCCCCCTTAATCTCTCAGGAAGCCCGTCAGCGTATCCGAGGGAGATGCGCCCCTTACGAGCACTCTTCCAAGACCCGACAGGTAAGCCTGACGGCCTGCTTCAATTGCTTTCTTGAACGCACTTGCCATCATCGGCAGGTCGCCTGCTGTTGCAAGCGCAGTGTTCGACATAACCGCCGCTGCGCCCATTTCCATAGCTTCACAGGCCTGAGAGGGTCTTCCTATACCTGCATCAACAATGATAGGCAGGTCTATCTCATCAATAAGTATCTGAATAAAGTCCTTAGTAGCAAGCCCCTTGTTCGAGCCTATCGGTGATGCAAGCGGCATAACTGTTGCCGCACCTGCATTCACAAGGTCTCTTGCGGTGTTAAGGTCGGGGTACATATAGGGCATTACCACAAAGCCCTCTTTAGCAAGTATCTCGGTTGCTTTGATAGTCTCGGCATTGTCGGGCAGGAGATACTTTGTATCTCTCATTATCTCGATCTTTACAAAATCTCCGCAGCCGAGCTCCCTTGCGAGCCTTGCTATCCTGACTGCCTCATCTGCATTTCTTGCGCCCGAGGTGTTCGGCAGCAGCGTTACTCCCTTCGGGATAAAGTCAAGAATATTCTCCTGCTCCTTGGTGTTTGCACGTCTTACTGCGCAGGTGATGATCTGCGCACCTGCGTGTTCGACAGCCGCCTGAATGAGCGACAGGGAATACTTTCCCGAGCCGAGTATAAAACGTGAATCAAATTCGTGTCCTCCGATAATTAACTTATCGTCCTGCATATTTATTCTTCCTTTCATGGCTCGCTCTCGCCTGAGATGAGCCTTAATATCATAGTTGCCTGATGTGCCGCACAGACTGCCACCCTTGCACTCACAAGGCTGAGCCCCTCGGCTACATCGCTTTTGCCGTCACCGCAGAGGTAAAAGTTTTTCATCACCCTGCGTGTCTGTATAGTATTCGCAGAGCCCAGCCCTGCCATTCCGCTGCCCGATATAAGGGGCTTATCTGGAAATGTTTCAAGCACCGTATTTACAAGCATTGCTTTCTGGTCGGCTTTGTCGAAGGCCTCACAGATTATGTCGAAGGGAGCTAAAATATCGGGGATATTCTCCTCGGTCAGCTTCACGTTCTGAGCTGTTATCTCACAGTACGGCGCTATCCGCTTCAGCGTTTCAGACAGCGCATCGGCCTTGAGCATACCGAGCTGTTCGGGAAAATACTGCTGCCTGTTCAGGTTTGAAATATCCACCCTGTCAAAGTCGATAAGGTGCAGTCTTCCGACGCCTGCTCTTGCGAGAAATACCGCTATATTCGAGCCCAAGCCCCCAAGACCGCAGACCGCAACGCTTGCAGCTTGAAACCTCGCCTGAGTTTCCTTTCCGTGACGTTCTTCAAGGGCTTTGTACCATTCTTCTCTTGTCGGAACCATCTAACCGCCCCCCACAAAGCCTACGATCTCAACGCTGTCTCCGTCTTTAAGGACAGTTTCCTCATACTTAGCCTTTGGAACGATCTCACCGCCAAGCTCAACAGCAACTCTCTCTCTGACATAGCCGCACTCCAAAACCAGCTCAGCTATTGTCTTTCCGTCAGCGCTCAGCATTTCTCCGTTTACCTTTACCATATTATCCCTCCTGACAAAAAAGGGAGCCGCCAACAGACAGCTCCCGCAATTACAAAACGGTTTCCCTACGTTGGCATTATCCAAATCAGGTCATGGGTCGAGGACTCGGGCGTCCTCCTCTCAGCCTGCTTACAAGCTCCCCAGAGTATTCTTATGTAATAATTATATCACTCGTTTCTCCGCTTGTCAAGACCTCAGAAACCGATATTGATGCCGCATAATCGGTGATTCCCTCGCCCTCATTCGGGTGGAACTTTGTATAAACATTGTCGCCTATAAAGATCACCACAAGCGATGTACAAATTGCTATCTTCACCGCAGGCTTCATCTTTTTCAGTATGTCATCTACCAGAGGCCCTAAAATATAGATCGTTGCACAGGCAGCAAAGCCGAACACCATAGCGCCCTCAATGCAGACCTTTCCGTCGATATTTCCAAAGTACCCCGTGTAGTTCCAGTACTTTACGTGCTTTACCTTATCGAGGTACATAGCTGTACCGAATTCCAGCACAGAGCAGCCGAAGAACACTATCACATAGGTAAGCACAGGGCTGTCAATAAACTTTTTCAAAAGCAGCACTGCAAGGCAGCCTCCGACTCCGTAGATAGGCAGCCACGGTCCCGAAAGCGTTCCTCTGTTGACAATGATACCGTCCTCAATAAAGTGGATAGCCACCTCCCATACAAAGCCTCCGAACGAGAATGCAAAGAACATTCCAATATATGCCCATATATCGTATTTTCTGTGATAATCTCTGTGAACGATGACTTTGTTTGCAAATCGGCTGAAATGCGACGGTGCATCAGGTCTGAGGCCGGGATACTGCTTTGAAGCACGCAGCTCCCCGAGGGTAACGTCTTTATTTTCGCCGTAGTCATCGGTTATTGTGTGTACAGGTGCGATAAGTGAAACATCGGGTATTTTACCCTCAGCATTTGAACGTGAAAGAAGCTGCTCCTCATACAGGTCAAGGTCTAAGAGGCAGTCGTTAAACTCCTCACAGCCCTCCATGCCGTTTTCTATCGCCTGCCTTCTGAGAAACAGATAGCACTCGCAGTTAAGTGCGGTAACATAAGGGTTTACATAGAAAATACCCACAAAGCCGAAGCTTACACTCGTCAGAAAATACCAGCCGAGCATTGTCATATCCAGCTTGAAGATCTCCATTCTGTGACCCTTTATCATATCACGGGATAGCTTTATCGCCTTTTTTGAGCTTATATTCGGATTCTCCGCCAAAATATACGGAACGAACATATAGTCATAGATCTTTATGGGTATCATTACTATCGTAAATGCCCATAAAGTGAAATAAATGTCTTTCAGAAGCATAGTAAGGGCAGGCTTGAAGGTTCTCTCCCGAAGCAGAAAGCCCAGCCTTCCCGTGCGTGTTCCGTGGTAGCTGTGGTTTTCTAAGAAAAAACGCCTTTCGCTTACTATAAGTATATTCACCACAAGCATTGTGAACATAAACAGAAACACCGTATATATCAGTGAGGTCACTATGCTGAACGGCGTTCTTCCCCTTGCCAGTCCGACAAAGGTGTTGATAAGCGAGAACTTGTACGAATGGTTTTTGGTAACTATATCAAAGTACGCTGATGACAGGCTCACAAAGCCGAGACCCCGTTCATTGAGGTAGTACTTTGCCTTCTGTCTGGCGGTGCTGTCAAGGTTCAGTGCATTGAGCAGAATATCAATGTTTGAGGTATCCCCTGCCGATGCGAAGAACGTGATCTCCTTAGCTGTCAGGGCATCAAGCCTGTTCGCCTTGTAGAGCTCGTGCCAGCGTTTTATCGCAGCCGGATCATCAACGTGCCATTTTTCACTTGCCTCCTCATAGGAGAGTTTTTTCTCAAGCATATCGTCAATGATTTCGAGCTTATCCTCAGCGTCATATTTCATATCGGCGACATTTACCCTGTCATAAGCTGAGATATTCTGCACAGTTGCGTGGTACTCGCTGGCGATAAACACCATAATAAAGCACACAGCTATGCAGGCAATATAATTGAGCCTGACATTCTTTTTAGCGTTTTCTTTAAGTGCCCGTCTGACCGCCTTATCTATCGGGACTGCGCTTTTTGTTTGATCCATATAACTTTCCTCTGTATCTGTATTAGACATCATACATTGACATTATATCACAAACTTCGGCAAATGTAAAGCAAATACAAAAATATTCATAAAAAAAGAGCCTGCCATAAAGCAAGCTCTTTATAAGTATTCAGTTATGAATTACTTTCTCTTCTTAGCAGCTACTGCAGAAGCACCTGCAAGAGCAATACCTACAACTGCAAGAGCAGCTGTACCTGTGCTCGGGTTAGTTGTAGTGGAAGCGCTTGCTGCCTTAGAATCAGCAGCCTTGGAATCAGCAGCCTTAGACTCGTCTGCCTTGGACTCCTCTGCCTTAGACTCTTCAGGCTGTGAAGACTCATCGGTCTCTTCATCGCAGATGCAAGGCTTGCTCAGACCCTCAACTGTGAATACGACCTCAAGATCCTCGCCTGTTAAATCTCTGAGATCGAATGCAGGATCAGCCTTTGTATCGCCGTACTCGTTGTAGATCTCGATTCTGTAGTTGGTCTTATCGTTCTCGATGTTGCCGTACTTGATCTTGGAAGCATCGAACTCAATCTCCTGACCGTTTACGAGCAGCTTCTCAAGAGTGATCTTTACATCAGGATAGATAAGATTTCTTACGTTGTCTTCGCTGTACTTCTTTCCGTCAGCATCCTTAGTACCCTCAGGGCCGTCATAAACGTTAGGAATATCAACTACAAATACGTTTTGATTAGCCTTGTCTGATTCAGCATTCCAGAATGCGAATGTAGGAATTTCCTCAAGCTCAGCTCCTGTTTCATCGTGAGGAATCATCTTGATGCTGTACTCACCGTCGCCTGTGATATCAACGCTTGATACCCAGTCCTGTGGGAACCAGTTAGCAGCGAATCCGAGAGTTGCAGTAAGCTCTGCCTCATCGTGGCAGCCGCAGCCGCACTGATTCTTCTCAGCGTCCCAGTACTTGCAGGTCTCAGCTGTGCAGCCGCAGGAGTAGTCTATGTCACCTGTATCTTCTTCCTCAACAAAATCGAAGCCTGCAGCATAAACCGAAGCAGTTACAGGCAGGCAGAACTGCATACTCATACCAAAGCCTGTGCCCCAGGAATTTTCAGAATTTTCAGCACCGACAGCAGCAGCAAGTTCGTCAAAATCAGCAACCTGAACTATAGTCTCACCTGCTGCATAATCCTGATCAGCAGTTGCTACGAACTCGGTACCGTCTTCTGTGTCAATGTATCTGAAAAGCTGATCGTCCTTTGAAACGTCCTTAGTAGATACCATCTCAACTACAAACATAGCATCTGATGTATCAACCTCAAATCCATCAGGCGCAACTAAGTCAACCTGTACCCAGGCGCCGCCCCATTCAGCGAACTCATAATCAGTGATCTCAACACCTTCTTCTCCGTTCCAGATGCTTCCCATTGCAGGAGCGACACGAACATCATCAGCATCTTCTGCGAATGATACCATAGACATCATCGAAGCAGCAAGAGCAGCAGCGGAAAAGCCTGCAAGGATCTTAGATATTTTCATATTAAATACCTCCTTATAATTTCACCCCTCACGCAGAGGGGTGAAACCTATTTACAAAGTAATCAAGATTATCTTAAATTACTTTCTCTTCTTGGTTGTTACAACAGCAGCACCGGCAAGTGCAACGCCTACAACTGCAAGAGCAGCAGCGCCTGTGCCAGGGTTAGTTGTTGTAGCAGCAGCAGCAGCCTTAGAAGAAGAATCAGCCTTCTTGGAATCTGTAGGAGCTGTAGAAGACTCTTCAGCCTTGGACTCTGCCTCAGACTCGCTCTCAGACTCGCTCTCAGACTCAGAATCAGACTCAACATCTTCCACATACTTAACACCGGTCATGTAAGCCCAAACCTTTGCGCCATCATCAATAACATCACCGATCTGGAACTGGTTTGCAAGCCAGCCATCAGTTACCCAATCCTCATTAACCTGAGATGTGAGCTCAGCAAATGCTGTATAAGGAACAGAAATCATATAGGTGTTGTTTGCCTCATCGCCTCTTGCCTTTACAACGTAATCGCCTGCATCGTCCATATCATTGTACTTGAATACAACAGTGCCCTCTTCAAGGGGTTCAGCTGTCTGAACTACGATCTGAATATATGCATCGCTCAAATCAGCAGTATAGCCGTCAACGCCGTAAGAAAGAGCGAGTCCGTCACCATTCCATGCTGCTGTAGGCTCAACACCGTTCATCTGGCCCCAAGCATCGTTGCCCCACCAATCCTGATCTTCAAAGAAGATAGCATCTTCAGGAACTACGAAAGGCTCGGCAGGGGGCTCTTCCTTGTCGATTGTAAGTGTGATCTCAAGCTTGCTTACTGCTTTCCAGCTGCCATCATAAGCTGTTGCCTTTCCGCCCCAATCAGCGTTCTTGTAAAGCTCGCATCTGAGAAGGCCGTTCTCAAAATGTACATCAAGTCCCTCAGGATCGAAGCTAAGCTCCTCACCGTCGCCCTTGATAGAAGAGATTGTGACAGAATACTGATCAATCTCTGTCTCATCGTTTGCATCTTTCTGCTCAATGCCTGTCTCGATTGCAAAATAGTTTGCAGGCTTGAGTGTGTCCTTACCGGCATCAAATGTGATTGTGAACTCCTCACCAAAAGAGAAGTTTGTGATAGAAGAACTTGTATCTGCCCACTCAGCGAGTGTTGCAGCGCTTGTATCATTCTGGAACGATACACCGGCAGAAAGCTCATTCTCAAAATCCATTGCACTTGCTGCAATGCTCATCATTGAAGCTGCAAGTGCAGCTGCTGACATTCCTGCCAGAACTTTTGAAATTTTCATTTGAATTTCCTCCATTTTTCAAATATTTTTCAATTGATATTGAGCGATATCACCTCAATATAAATTGTAAATACATTGTAACATATAATTCACAGCATTTCAATCAGCAATTTTCACAAACATATCACAATTCTTTAGACACATTTAATAAAAATTGCAGAATCAGCGCCGTTTTTACACTGCTTTTCCAGTTATTAGGGTAAAAAATCCCCCTAATAAGGCGCTAAAAAGTTTGCATTTGTTAAAATTTTCAAAGAAGCCGTTTCTATTGACAAGCGGCTGAAAACGTGGTATAATATTATCAGAAAAGGAGAACGTACCGCTAGTAAGCGGCCACCTCCTAAAATCAGGTTGTTTGATAACCGTCCTTAGTGGTGTGAGGGCGGCTATCTCTTTTTATTGCAAATGCTGACCACAAGGGCAACAATGTTAGTTATCAGAATAAGTAGTGTTAGTACATCTGTAACGCTCATTTTTTGCTCACCTCCTTCCGTTAAGTCGGAGGTTGGATTTGACCGCCTACCGTTTTTCACGATACGTTCCTGTTAAAATTATAGCACTTATGTTTTATAAAGTCAAGCTTCCCTCTTTGAAAACTCACAGCCGCAGTAATTCTGTCTGTACAGGCCGTACTCCTTTGAAAGCTCTATCGAGCGCTTATAGCCCTCACGCTTTTTGAAGTCCGATGGCAGACACTTAACACCGTACTTCTCGGAGACCTCTTCTGCTATGCGGTTGATGATCTGCGAATTTTTCAGCGGCGAAAGTGTCAGCGTAGTTGTAAAGTAATCAAAGCCCTGCTCAAGGGCCAGCTTTGCCGCACGTTCAAGTCTAAGCCTGTAGCATACAAAGCAGCGTTTTCCGCCCTCGGGCTCTTTTTCAAGTCCCCTGACCGCATCGTAGAACTCCTGCGGGTCATAATTCTGGGTCAGCAGAGTGATAGGATTCTTAACAGGAAGCTCGGAAATAAAACGTCTTTGCTCTTCTTCCCTCTTGCGAAATTCCGCCTCGGGGCTGATATTCGGATTGTAGTACACAACAGTAATTCTGAAATACTCCGCCAGATATTCCAGCACATAAGACGAGCACGGCGCACAGCAGCTATGAAGCATAAGGGTCGGAGTTTCATCTCCGAGCCCTTTTAAAATAGTATCCAGCTTTTTCTGATAGTTTACCTTCTGTTCCATAATGTCTCCGTTCAGTATTTTATGCCCTTCTCGTCAAGGGCTTTTTTCATGTGTTCAGGACGGCTCTTAAAGAATGTGTCCATTCTTTCAAGCATTTTGTCACAGCACTCTTCTCTGCTTGCCCACGTCGGGAAGCGCTTGTAATAGTTCAGAAGCTCCTCATAGTAGACCTGCTTGTACTTCTCTGCGGTCTTTTTGTAGTTATCATAGCTGAGTTCGTTCTCGCCCAGCTCGACTATAAGCGTGCCCACCCTTGAAGCAAATTCCTCATTCTCCATAAGCGACAGTATAATATCAGTGATACCCTCTCCCGAGCGCTCCGTCAGATAAAGGAACTCACTCTTGTCAATATACTTTTCATTATAATGGTCGCAGGAGGATTCCGTATCATAAAGGCAGAACCGCCATTTTCCGTCCTGATAATTCTTGTCACTCACCGACCTTGTTCTCCAGCAGGCAAAATTGTTCTGAGGCCAGTCCGTATTAAAAATGTACATCTCTATAGCACAGTACTGAGCAAAGCACTCCATATCCAGCATCTCGGAAGCCTTCTTGAAGTTCTCCGCATTCTTCATATCGTTGCGAGTGATAAACTCAGCCATATCGGTATAGAGCTTCATATCGCTTTCCTTACCGATATCAAGCTCTCCGCTTTTCACGTAAACAACGTCGTCCTCGGGCACACCGTACTTCTCCGAGAAGTATTCCTCGCTGTAATCCTGTGTCAGCGTATAAAGGCCCCAGTACTCACCGTCAATAAACAGCACGCAGGCCTTTGCTTCCTGCGTATCAGGAAGCCTTCCGCTTACCATTGACTGTATCATCGGGTCTTTGAACTTAGAGTAATTCGTATCGTTTCCGCCGTTCCTGAGGAAGAACGTATCGTAGGAGTGTACCTTTTTGCCCTCGCTGTCAGTAAAGTGCTCAAACAGCGGAAGCTTGAAGCTTTTTGCACCGTAATCGCTTCTTGCATAAAAGCGCAGCGACTTCTGATACTCAGCCCTTGACCAGCCTCCCTGAATTCTCATTCCGCAGTCCTGCGAGAGGAGCAGCTCTCCCTTTTCTGAGTAATATTCTATATGGCAGGGCTTTTCCCAGTCACGCCCCCGCTGATTGTAATTCGCAGGCACCGAACCGTTTTTCGGCACATTTTCATACTTCGCCTTGTAGTCATCAAACACCTTGCCGAGAACATAAATTCCGTTCTCGTAATCAAAAAGATTCTCGGGGTCTGTCACAACCGAAATAACAGGAAGCTCATTATGATCCTTCGGAGACAGCCCCACAAAGAAGGTCTCCGTAAAGGTCTTACCCGCCTTTCCCGATGTGCCCACTGCACAGGCACGAACTACCGTCGCCTTGTCAACATCTTCATTCTTAGGCAGGAAAACCTTTCCCTCATTGTAGTCATTCGTTATAAGCTGAGGGTCAATTGCCGAGAGCACATTCTCATCTCCCGAACGGTCATCGACTGAAATCTCACCCTTATATTCTATCCGTGTTGCGGAAGTTTCAGGGTCAGTTCCGTCAAGTGTATAGTAAATGGTCTGACCCTCTCCTGCTTTAAGCTTCAGGTCAAAACCCTTGCTGTAGTATCCGCCTTTTTTTGAAAAGCGCACAGTGTCCCCAAGCGTGTCCCCGGAGTTTTTAGCCATAGGGGTCTGCTCGCTGACATGGAACTTCCCGTCGTCCCCTCTGGAATAGGACATACCCTTGTCAAGCTGAGGAAGCTTTACCTTAGTGACCTCAGACCCGTGATAGCTGAGCACCAGTGTGTCCTCCCCCGTCTTTGAAATGTTAAAATCCGCATGAGCACCCTTGAACTCATCATCAAAGCCCGACTTTGAGCAGTATACTATTATATAACCCTTTGCAGGTATAGTGTTTCCGTCAAGCGAAAAGCTTTCCTTACCCTCCTTGGAAATGGCGAAGCCGTCAAGACTGCGTTCCTTATCGGTTGCATTATAAAGCTCTATCCAGTCGCAGGTGTCTCCGTTCCTGTCAGTCAGAGCCGCCTTATCACTGCCGCCGTTGCTTGGAGAAATCTCATTTATATAAATCTCAGGGTGCCATAGCCATATCCACAGAACAAGTGTAATAAGCCCGATTCCTGCGGCTATAGACCCGCAGATAAGCGCTATTTTGCCTTTTTTTGTCTTCATCAGCTTCATCACCCCCCCGATCCGAGCTTAATCGTATTAATTATATCAGTTAATCAATAAACTGTCAAGCACTTTGTTCAAGGTGCACAAAGATTGGAAAAGCACTTGACAAATCAGAACAAATGTTCTATAATATAAATGTCCCAAGGATACGGCGAAAAGAAACGAAAGGAGATCTAATGACAATAACACTCAGTGCAGATTACAGAGCCTCTGCCGATGATAAGCTTCTTGGCTTTATCGGGGAGACCTCTGCAAGAACGATCACGCTGTCGGGGTATCTTTGCGAGGGCGCAGACACCTATAGTCTTGTGATAGACTATGGTGACGGAATAAGTTACGAACTCGATATGACAGGCGGCAGTCATACGATCGAGGGATCGCTTCTCAGGCGTGAAGGAAGCGTGCTTTGTCAGGTGCTGGCGAAGGCTTATGCAGATGACAGCTACACTCTTGTGAAAAAGAGCAATGTGTTTGAGCTGTATATAGCAGGCAGCCTTACAGATGAGACAGCTCCCATACCCACCTATGAGGAAGCGCTCAGCGTACTTGACGAGATCAAGAAGAAGGCCGGAGTAAAGTCGGAAATCGGTCAGACAGTCGGCATACTCAGCGGAGTGACAGGCTCGGCAACAGGCATATTTGAGGAGGTAACGGAATAATGGCATTTGAGATTTATAACGGCATTTTTTCAACTGCGCAGGATTTAATTGCAAAGGCGGCTGAAATGTGGGATTTTGACGAGGTAACTGAAACCAGAGCAACCTATGGCAATGTGTTCCTGTTTAATGGCGGAAGCCTGCAGTTTTACATAAGTTCTGTTAATAGATATACCATTTCACCGAATAGCCCATATCGGTATTCGATAGTGAAGAGTGATAATGCTCTGCTTATTTCAATAGAAACATCATCGGGCTGGGCTACGATAGTTATAGGCAATACAACCAATGCAGAAGGCACAAAGGGCAAGGGCGGAGTGTTTTCGTATGGAAATGCAAGCGGCGATACTGGTCTCGGAACGGATAACTGGTCATCGGAAGAAAGCATAGTATACGATAATAACATTATTATCTCAGACGGACTTACACAGCTTGTCCCGATAGCTGCACCATACGGCGGTTATTACTTTGAAAATGTGTTCAGAACTTTTGTTGGCACGAATACAGGCATAAAAGGTCTTTATGAGATAAACGGAGAACGTTATTACATCTCAAACAGAACTGCTATCAAGGAATAAAAGCGTGTCTTTTCGCCAAAAGGCAGGGTCTTTCAGAGACTCTGCCTTTTTTTGCCATTTTGTTACGTCAAAACAGCAAAAAGAGAATTTGTTTTTTGTATATTATAGCCTAATTTTTGCAAAACTATTGCAATAATCTCAGAGGAATGTTATAATTAGTTAATCTATTAAATTGGAAAACTGTTTATGTCTATTGAGAGGGATTTGTTTTGATAAACGGTAAAAAAATAATCGGTATCTGTTTAACAAAAATAAATGACAATACCCATGCCGAGTACGTTCAGGCCATAATGAAGGCCGGCGAAAAGCTTGGGTTCAGAGTCGTGCTGTTTAACAGCCTTGTTGACTTCTTTTTTGACGATACGTATGATGAGGGCGCTAAAGATGTCTTTGAAAAAATAGATTTCAATATTATAGATGCTGTTGTTATTTTTGATGAGACTATCTATAATAAAGAGCTTATCCATTCTGTCATAAACAGAGCTCATGAGGCAGGCGCTCCTGTTATTATAATAAATGGCTCTTATGAGGGCTGTTATTCTCTCGGGCGCAATTATGATGAGGCTTATACTCAGGTTATTGAGCACGTTATCACTCACCATAATGTTCGGGATACTATATTTATCGGCGGAAGAATCGGTGATGATATTACCACCAGAAGACTGAACTGCTATAAAACAGCTCTTAAAAACAACGGAATACAGTTTATCGAGGAAATGGTCGGCTACGGCGATTACTGGGACGGTCCTACCTTTACCGAGCTTGAGCGTATTTTCTCATTCAGGTCTAAGCCTCCGCAGGCTATAATCTGTGCTAATGACAGTATGGCTATGGCTTCTGTGGAGTTCCTTATGAAAAGAGGACTGAAGGTACCTGATGATGTTATCGTAACAGGCTTTGACGGAATTTCCGAGGCAAGTCACTACAATCCGAAGATCACTACCTGCCGTGAGGATATCTCAAAAATGGCAGAGTTTTGCTGCGCTCTTATAAATGAAGCCTTTGAGAAAAATGAACCCCGTGAAGAGTTCTATCCTTATGAGCCCGTTATCACCGAATCCTGCGGCTGCGAAAACAACGACGATATGTATACCACCGATGAGATAGCTACCCTTTACAGGCAGATCGCTGATATGCATACTCACGAGGATTTTATGCACAATCAGGTAAACCGCCTGATCGAACTCACTGACAGGAAGGAGCTTTTTGCGGCACTTTCTACTATGTCGCAGTACGGCTCGCTTATAATGCTCAATCACGATTTTCTTGAAAAAAGCACCGATGACCTGCTTACCGATATTGATGACGACGAGTTCCTTGTGCTTGCATCAACAAACGGGCTTGGTCTGCCAAAGTATGAGCTCCATGTTGAGATAATCAAAGAGGGCGAAATGTTTTCCAAAAACGAGCGCTGGCTAGAAGAGGGCGGAGCACTTGTTCTTATGCCTATTTATGTAGGCTCGCTGGTCTGCGGATATTATCTTGTCTGGACAAGCAACGTTACCTACGATAACGATAAGATAAAGCGTGTATCAACTACCTTCAACATAATCTTTAATTCTATACTCAATCACTATCAGATGATGAGAATGATGCATAACCTTGAAAATGCTATCTATACCGATCCTATGACAGGTCTGCCGAACCTTAAAGGCGTTACCAGATGGTTTGAGGATTATGCGGCGCTGTCCGAAAATCACAAAAAATATATGACTATATCGGTCTATGCGATATTCAAGTACACCTACATTTATGAGAACTACGGAATGTATGAGACAGAAGAGGTCATAAAGGTAGTGTCTCAGGCACTTAAAAAGGCTAACAGCATGAACGGAGCTCTCGTTGCAAAAATAACCGAGGACGAGTTTGTTGTTATAAATGTGTATGAGGATATTGAAAAGATCTCTACAACTATAAATGATGCTACAACCGATTTCTATGAAAGTATGGCTGAGTTTAACTCAAATGAGAAAAAAGAATTCTACGTTGAGGTAAATGCAGGCTGTACGGTTGTAAACCCGGGCTGGGAAGCATCGCTGGAAAGCTATATCAAGCTTGCCTCCTCTGAGCTCTTCCTGAACCGTCTGAAGCAGGGCATGGGCAATGTGAAAAAGCGTGACTTCTCCGCAAGGGAGCTTTACAGCACCTTCAATCTCCTTGTTGAGAAAAACCTGTTCACTTATCACTATCAGCCTATCGTTGACGCAAGAACAGGCAACATCTTTGCCTATGAGGCACTTATGAGAACTACAGGCGGTATCAATATGTCGCCGCTTGATATACTTGATGTGGCTCAGGCTTATGACAGGCTCTACGATATTGAAAAGGCTACTATGTTCAATAATATGGAGCGCCTTGTTGCAAACCCCGCAGCTTTCTCGGGACACAAGCTGTTCCTGAACACTATCCCCGGACATTTCCTTACAACTGATGACTATGACTACTTTATGGATAAGTATCACGATTACTTCGGTCAGCTTGTTCTGGAGATAACCGAGCAGGATACCATCACCGATGAGGAGCTCAGCCTTATCAAGCTTATGAATGATGAGAACGGCTCTGTTCAGATCGCGGTCGATGACTACGGCACAGGACATTCAAATATTGTAAACCTGCTGAGATATGAGCCTCAGGTGCTGAAAATAGACCGCTTTTTAATAAGCGGAATAAACAATGACACCAACAAGCAGAAGGCTGTTAAAACTACAATAGAGTTCGCAAGGCTGAATGAGATCAAGGTGCTCGCAGAGGGCGTTGAGACCTCTGAGGAGCTGCAGACCGTAATCGAAATGGGCTTTGACTATATTCAGGGCTACTACACCTCAAGACCTCAGCCGGAGCCTATCCCCGAGATACCCGAACAGATAAAAAACGAGATCGTATCCGAAAATCTCAAGCTCCTTAAATTCGATTCCGATAATTTACAGGTTTATACAGCTAAGTATGACGAAACAATTGACATAGTTGACCTCACTATGAAGAGGTACAAGTTTATTAATATTATCGGCGGAAATGTAAAGATAGTCGGTGAGAGTGAAAATACTATTGACATGATTATCAAGATAGCTGACGGTGTGAATGCGAACATTACTCTTGAAAATGTAAATATCAAAGGCGCAGTTGAAAGCACTATTCAGCTTGGAAAGGGCAGCAGTACAAAGCTTACTCTTATCGGAGAAAACATTCTCAATAAAGACGGTATCTATGTTCCCGAGGGCGCTTCCCTTCGCATTACGGGCGACGGAAACCTTCTCATTCTTAACAACCGCAACTACAGCATAGGTATCGGTACTAATATGAATGACCCTTACGGCAATATCACCTTCGATATGGGCGGAACGCTCAGAATGGTGTCCACAGGCGACAAGGTATGCGCTATAGGCGGCGGAAAGATTTCAAATTCGCACATCAGGTTTATCAAGGGCGTGTTTGACATCAAGTGCAGAGGTATGTGCTGTGTAGCTGTCGGAAGCGGAAGCGGCGCTGCCGATATAAGAGTTGACAAAGATGCCGATATAACTATTATGGCAAATGCCGCAAACTCGGTGGCTATGGGTGCTGTGATGGGTAAGGCGAATATACACATCTGCGGAAAGGTCAATGCAACCTCTGACGGTGAAAAAGTAGCTGCTATAGGAAACATCAGCGGCGACGATCTTCTTATCACACTTGAAAACGCAGATGTATCCACTACAGTACACTGCGATGACGGCGCATCGCTCGGCTCGGTTGAGGGCAGGGGCGAGATCAAGATCATCGACAGCAAGATCACAGCCTACGGCGAGGGCACAAACGTTACAGGTATCGGAAGTGTCGAAGGTAATGTTACAACTGCGGTGAACTCAGGCTTTGTCAGAGCAGAGCTTCTGGCTGCAAACTGTATGGTAACAGGCAGCGGGTTTGACAAGCTGGTCATCATGAGTGGGAACGTAAACGTGCTGAGTACAGGTGCAAAGCAGGCTATAAACCGCTTCGGAGAGAAGGTATATCCGTTCTATCTTAACGGCGACAGCTTTGAAAAGCAGATCACTACAGAAAAGGGCTCTTACCTTTACAAGGCAGAGCGTGACAAGGAGCTTGACAGACTTTGCGTATATCTCCCCGAGAAATACAGAGCCCCGGGAATGCTTGATCAGTAAACAAACGCAGTGAGGCAGCTCACTGCGTTTGTGTTGACACAGCCTGCCCGACTGTGATATAATTAAGGCAACACCGCACGACCCGCGGCTAACGCCTCTGCACATCATCTGCTTGCCAGCTTTCCGTCATATTACC
>DGRP01000146.1 GCA_002391065.1 Ruminococcus sp. UBA4385
AGGCAATCTGACGAAAATCTGGACGGCGCATCTGATGCACAGGGGTTGTGCGGTGTTGCCTTAAAAAAGGCGGTTCACAGGGCGATAATAAACGCCTTATGACCGCGGCAACACTATTATTATACTACAATAATATTGAAATGTCAAGCGATTTTCGTGAAAGTTATATTAAATAAAATTTTTTGAAAAAAGTTGAAAAATCCTATTGACATTTCACAAAAAATGTGGTATAGTATGTTCAAGGAAAGAGAAAGACCCCGGAACAAGCAAGAGACCTTACAAGTGCGGGGCTGAAAACGGTCGGGAGACGCAGTACAGCTTCAGCGGTCAGATCGGGACTTGGAAATCGGGAGGCAGCTCATTCCGGATAGATTATCGGGAGGACGTATGGGAACGTCAATGTCTCGGACACAGTGCACAGCATTTTACCTATCGGGGCACACGCATACAGAATCTAATGTGATACGAAAGGAGCAGAGTCCGATGGATGCATCAGAGATCTTCAGGGTATCCGTAGGCTCAGCAGAACATCTTAGTTGATTTGGAATCAGGACCCGTACTTTGTGAGACGGCAGATTCAAGCTTTTGTATAAGTTCTAACGTAAAAGATGTCTGCTAGGCCCACGGCGGTCAAACTAATATATCGGTACAATTTGGATACCCTAAACTTACAATTGAATATTTTGTATCTTCTTAATAAAGGAGAGATCCATATGATTTGTTTCGGAAGGTATACGATCATTTAAGCTTCAGGAGTGATTCCAATGCACAGTTTATCTTTATCTGAGAAAAGAATTTTTTGAGAGAGTGAGTCCTATGAGAACTTAACTTTGAATATATTTACATAGATTTTGGAATTGCTGCGGCGAGGTCGCAGGCTTTCGGAAAGAAATGGAGTGAGTCCACCAAGAATCTATAAAGAGCGTTAGCTCATTTCTGATGAATGTAATTAAGATTTCCACATAGAATACTGAAGGAGTGGTGCGTTATGAAAATGCACAACAGGTATCTGAACATTTAATAGATGGGAGTGAGTCCACCTAAGACTTCAGTCAGGTCGGTAAATGCGCCGACATAGGAAACCAAATCTAATGATAAGGATGTACGATCCAATGGCTTAATAAAGTTTATTTCGCAAGACTTATTATTTTGAAAGGAAATAAATCCAATGGGATAGTTTAGCTTTTTACGACTACTATATTACCGAAAGGAAATAGATCCGATGGAATAGCTTAATGTTTGCGGACATATAAACGTAGAAAGGCGTGAGTCCAAAGGTTTATTAAGTTTTGATCAGGAATACAAAGCTGCTCGGCGTTCGGGCAGCTTTTTTGTTTGCTTAAAACAAAGAGCCCCTGTATAAAAACAGGGGCTCGGTCTGTTAAAGCATAGAAGCTCTGAGTTCTTCACCGCTGAGAGGTGAGAGATATGCAGGAGCTATATCGAAGGCTGTTTTGCAGCCTGTCTGTCCCTCTGCTGCGAGTCTTGCCATTGCTCTTGCATAGCATACAAGAACGCTTGCTGTGAACTCGGGGTTAGACTCAAGCTTCAGCGAATATTCGATCATCTGATGTGTCTTCTCGCCGTCGCCGGTGAGACCGCTTCTCATTACAAAGCCGCCGTGAGGCATCTTGTTGTGAACTGCGTCAAACTCCTCTTCAGTGATGAAGTTTACTGTTGTATCATACTGGTCGAAGTAGTTCTTCATACCCTTGATCTCAGCCTCGATAGCTGCCTTGTCAGCACCCTCCTCAGCTACTACGAAGCACTCTCTTGTGTGCTTCTCACGAGTGGTAAGCTCGGGCTGTGAGCCGCTTCTTACTGCGTCCATAGCTGCCTCAACCGGGCAGGTGTACTGGATTCCTCTCTTTACACCCTTAACTCTTCTGATAGCGTCTGAATGACCCTGGCTGACACCCTTGCCCCAGAAGGTATAGCTCTTGCCGTTTGGCAGGATAGATTCAGCGTACAGTCTGTTAAGCGAGAACAGGCCCGGATCCCAGCCGAGAGAAATAAATGCGATGTGGCCGTTGTCTTTAGCAGCCTTGTCAACATTTGCAAAATGCTCGGGGATACGAGCGTGTGTATCAAAACTGTCGATTACATTAAAATACTGAGCAAGCTCAGGGGTCTGCTTGGGCAGATCGGTAGCGCTTCCTCCGCAGATGATAAGCACGTCGATCTCGTTTGCTTTTGCAGGTGCGTCAGCAATATTCCAGACATTTACACCCTCGGTCAGAAGCTTTACGCTTGAAGGGTCACGTCTTGTGAAAACACCTACGAGCTCCATGTCCTTATTCTGCCTTACAGCGAGCTCTACACCCTTGCCGAGGTTGCCGTAGCCTGCAATTGCAATTCTGATTTTATTCATAAAAATACCTCCAATTTTCAATTTCAAACCTTATTATAGCACATCTTTCGGCGCTTGTAAAGTACTTTTCCTATATTTTGGGTATACTTTTTTTGCAAGTTTGACTTTTCAATCTTGCATTTAGGTGTTTTTATTAAAAAATTATGTAATTTCTGAAAAAGGTATTGCAAAAGTTTTGGAAATGGTGTATAATGAATGTATCAAAATTTTAGGAGGTAAACTACAATGGCAAATGTAAAAGTTGCAATTAACGGTTTTGGCCGTATCGGACGTCTTGCATTCAGACAGATGTTCGGAGCAGAGGGTTATGATGTTGTTGCTATCAACGACCTGACTAAGCCTTCGATGCTCGCAAATCTTCTCAAGTATGACACCGCTCAGGGCGGCTACTGCGGAAAAATCGGCGAGGGTCTCCACACTGTAACTGCTGACGACGATGCTAACACTATCACTGTTGACGGCAAGACTCTTACTATCTACAAAGAGGCTGACGCTTCAAAGCTTCCTTGGGGCGAGATCGGCGTTGACGTAGTTCTCGAGTGCACAGGTTTCTACTGCTCTAAGGAGAAGAGCCAGGCTCACATTGATGCCGGCGCTAAGAAGGTTGTTATTTCTGCACCTGCAGGAAAGGATCTTCCTACTATCGTATTCTCCGTAAACGAGAAGACACTGACAGCTGATGACAAGATCATCTCTGCTGCATCCTGCACAACTAACTGCCTCGCACCTATGGCTAAGGCTCTTAATGACTATGCTCCTATTCAGAGTGGTATCATGAGCACTATCCATGCTTACACAGGCGA
>DGRP01000009.1 GCA_002391065.1 Ruminococcus sp. UBA4385
CTGAAAGAGATATCTATATTTGTCCCGAAGGAAAAATATTAAATTACCGCATATATCTTAAAAACAGAGGATACAAAAGATACTCGGCTAAGGATACCGACTGCTTAAATTGTCCACATCGTAAGGAATGCATAGGGGATGCTGATCACGGACGCAGGATAGAGAGGCATCTTCACGAAGCAGCGCGTGAGATTCAGACCGAAAGCATTGATACTCCGGAGTACTGCAAAGCACTTAAACTTCGCAAAATATGGTGCGAGGGAAACTTCTCTCACCAAAAAGAAAATCACAACTTAAGACGCACCCGCAAGAGGGGCATTGAACGAGTTACCGAGCAATGCCTCCTATCGGCGTGCGCCCTTAATTTAAAACGCATGGTAAAGCTTCTGAAGGGGAAGCTTTTGCAAACAATATATTCGATGATTTTCAGCCAGGAGGACTTCCGGGCTGTATTTTTTTGAGAAATTTAGTGGGTTTGTCAACAGGGCCAGTTCGTTACCTCATCCCGAGATAGCTGCCGTCGTGTTTTGCGACACCAGGTCTATTCCAAACGAAAAAACACCCGCCGATATGGCGAGTGCAAATTTCAAAAAATCACAGCCCTACTATATATTATATATATCTATATATACTTATTTCTTCTCTTGTAATATATATTATATTAGATATATATCCTTCAAGCCCTCCGAAATCTGAACGGGCCCCCTCCGGATTTGCAAGGCTGTCACACTTTGTGACGCCCTGTTTCAGGGCATCATTTTTTTGAAAAGCTCAACCCCTATACTATATATATCTATAGTAGTATTATATTCTTATTCTTTCTTCTGTATTATATATATTATTCTAGATAATACTTCAAGGTGTCTCACTGTGAGAGGGGGCCTATCTCAAATCACGATCCATCAGCCCTGTTTTAGGGCGAGTGATGAGGGCTTTGTAGCCAACAGCGTGACACGATCCGTACCTTTCCACGTCTACGAAAAGCTGTGAGGCACAGTTCGGGCGGTACAGGCAACGCCGAACGAATCGTTCACCGTCATTAACGAACAGCTCTGACCGAACGAATCAGTCTGTCAGCTCGACTACCAAAGCGGTACTTGAGGTAAAGGCTATCGTGAAGCGGTATAGCCTTCACTAAACACAGCAACCCCTAATTATTCCTCGATTCTATGCTATTTCCCGAGTTACGACCCCGCTTTTTTTCAAAACAGCACTATTACAACCCCTATCCCGACCAATTGCAGAAGCCCCGTAAAATGCGGTCGGCTTTGCCGTTCCGCTGTGACCGTTTCGGGGCTACGACCCCGAAACTTTAACTTGCATCTCAGCTATTGCCGTCAAGATCTGCCAGTTCTGACTTGATAATTGATGAGCTTTTTTCTTCTTTTGCAGATTATATTTCTGCTTAAAAGTTACCGGCACCCTCGCGGCTTTTACCGTCACCCGAAGCCGAGTTACCGGCACCCTGAACAGCTTTACCGGCACCCGCAAAAGTTACTGGCACCCATCCGAACAACGCATCTGCGAGATTTGAACAGCACGGGTGCCAGTAAGTTCGGTCAGAGAGGGCGCTGCTAAAGTTACTGGCACCCTGCTCGCCAACTCGCTCACAAATGCCACAACAGCCGTTCCTCTGCCGAGGGGTATCGTTTCCCGACAGCGTTGCTGAAAACGGCACACGGGGCGCTGTGGCGCGGCTGTGGCTCGAACGGTGCTGTCGGTGAACTGTCAACGTTTAGGGGGTCAGCTCATCTTGCGAGAGCCGTCCCCCGAACAGCTTATCACCGAGCTGTCCCCCTGCTTTGATAACGCATCTGCGACCTTTGAACAGTTCGGGGGACAGCAGGGACAGCTTATTTCACACACAGCATCGAGCCGCCACCGCTGTCACCCGAGGGCTGCTCAAATGGAAAAGGGGGTCAGGGGTTCTCCCCTGCAAGCTGCGCAGGGCAGGCCGCAAGGCGGACAGCCCAGTGCGATGCTTGCTTTCACAAAACCCCTCACTAATTCTGCACTTTAGTCAAGAGTTTTCTCTCCGCCAATTATGGAAAAAATATTAGGGTCAACACATCAGACAGGGTCGGTAAATGCTGACCCTGTTTTTTTGCTGACCCTGTCGGGAAACACAGAATTATAGAGGCTTTGCAAAGCTACAGGGTCAGCAGGGACAGTAATAATCACATACCGCATTCTGTTGACCCTGCTGACCCTGTGGGCATTTTTCATTGCTGAAAAAGCAGTTGACAGAACGGGTTTTCTGTGTTAATATTTCATTTGATAATACTTTTTATCGCAGCGAGGTGATTTTGTGATACCGATAGTTTGTATGGCGCTCATTGATGATGAGGAAGATAAAAAGGCTTTCAGCCGATTAGTTGAAAAATACGAACGCAAAATGTATCGTGAGGCGTATAAAATCCTTAATGACAAGGCACTCGCCGAGGAGGCATTGTGGGATGGGTTTTATAACGTTGCTGTCAATATCAAAAAAATTCACAATTTACCCGTGGACAAAATCGAGGCTTATTTGATTATTATTATTAGGAACAGTTCTTACAGGAAATATAACGAGGAAAAGAAATACAGAGAAGAAGCTCGGTTTGATGACAATATCAGTACACCGGATATTACTGAGATCATTAAATATGATAAAATCGAATTAGCCTCTCTAATCGACAAGCTCGATGAAAAGTATCGTTCGGTACTTATTTATTATTACTATTACGGCAATACGGTCAGGGAGATCGCAAAAATAATGGGGATCTCAAAATCTGCCGTATCAAATTATCTGAACAAAGCTATCAAACTTCTTAATGATGAACTGGGGAGATGAGAGTAATGAATGAACACAACTCGTTATATGCTGCTTTGGAAATGACGGTTGTAAAGCAGGCAGCCGAAGAGATGCAAAGTCTTTCCGATGATGAGGTTGACTTCTCCGCTAAATACCGCAGGAGGATGAACAGGCTTATCAAGGATCAGCGCAAGCCGTATTACCCCCTGATCAAGACAACATTCCGAAGAGTTGTGTTTGTAGCAATCGCTGCAATGCTTATGACTATAACAGCCTTTGCCGCTGTCCCGCCATTGAGAGAATGGTTTATCGGACTTTTTACCTCACAGCACGAAGCTAATGCAGATGTAAACACGGCGATCGGAGAGATTCCTACAAACGAACTCCCCGATGGATTTATTTTAGCTGAACCCAAATTTATTCCTAAGGGATTTAAAGAAGAAACGCGCAATTATGATAGTGGAATAAAGATCAACTTCACAAATTCAAATAAAAAAATAGTTTATTCCCAAAATTATATAACATCAACAAATCAAATCAACACAGATTCAGCAACATCTGAAAAAGTTAAAATTGGTGAGTTTGATGCTATTATGAATTATGATAATGATTCTGCTGTGATCATCTGGACTGATGGAAAGTACACGTATTCCATCATCGGAAACTTGTGCAAAACCGACATAATTGAGATGGCAAATTCAGTCATTCCTACAAAATAGAATATTTTTTATAAAAAGTGTGGACAAATGGACTCTGTTTTGACTCTTGTATTATAGGAGACAAAATACAGAGGAAAGGAGGCCACATTTTTTATGCGTAAAATTGTTTCTATATTGATCGCTGTCTGCTTGTCATTTTGCATGATTGGGTTTAGTGCATATGCCGAGGGTCCATCATCACCAACCAACCCTGAAATTGGCATCAATAATCTTTACACTGTTAATGTATCTACAGGGCTTGGCAAAGCCGGTTCCGGAATCAACTATAATTGCGATGTGTTTGGAAAGCCAAATGCAACCCGCATACAGGTATTCTTATATCTGCAAAGATTTGTAAACGGAGCTTGGACTGATGTGGATAGAGGTTACACATGAAAAGAAAAACACTTATTTTGTCTGCAATCATTAGTATAACGATATCTTTTTCATCCTGTGCCGCATTTGAAAGAAACAGAACTGATAGTAAAGAAAGCACAATAACCGACGGGCAGGGGATGGATGATATCTCGATCATCAGATCAAGAGAATATGATAATATGACAATCGCCGAGGACTTTCGGATATCGTATCCCGAAACAGAAGAGATAGGGATATATGATGTGACTTGTGTCGATGATTTCGATAAAGACACCGACAAGGTGTTTGAGAATTTGATAACGGACTACGATCCCCAAAAAGTAAATAAAAATATCACAAATGAACAGCCTTCAATGTCATATGTCACATATGACGACGAAAAATGCTCTGCTTTTATTTATGCTTTAGGTGCAATCGTATACTCGAAAAAATCTGATCCTCCTGTCTATGTTGAAGGTGGCACCGGAACGACTTATCTTGAATCATATATAACAGAGGCAAGCGGTGATAAGTCTGTCAAGGTCGGGAACACAACTGCCGCAGTTAAAGATTATGGCAAGTCATGCAAGGACTATATCGACAAACTGAATGAGCTGGTGTCGTATCATTTGGATATAAGACCATTTATTCTGACCACTCAGCAGCTTGACAACGGCTCTGTCGCGGGCACGATGAATTGCCGATACTATTACAAGGGTATACCTATACTGAATACACCTCTTCTGCACAAGAGCGAAGGAGACCATCATCCCGAATCGCAGTTTCTGTCTTTTCCGTTTTTTAATTTCATAAACGGGACTGATATTTATTCGTTTAGTACCGCTTATTGCTTTAAAGATCACTCAACTGTAAAAATGTTGGAGAAAAAAATGTCACCGGCAGAGGCGATAGATAATATCAGCAAGCAGCTTGCGACTGGTATGTCTCTGGATGCCAAATATGAGGAATTGATCTATATCCCAAAATGTATCAATAACGAGGAAGCGGTCGAGCGAGGCTCAGAAATATCATTAGACGATATCGTTGAGCTGCGGCCTTACTGGGCTGTATACTTTGATATAACACCCTGGCACGAGGTTTTTGCGCTTTCCGATTATGAGACAGGTGAAGTGTATTTCGTTAATAATTCGCGCAGGTGAGCTTATATGAGCATATTCAAAACAGAACTAAACAAATCAATTTGTAATATCGGATTTATTGGTGCTGTCCTGTTGACATGTATACTGTGTTTTACAAGCGAGGCTTATGTAGATGGAGATACTGTTCCAACATCCGATCACTGGGGACTTGCTGTTACGTATAGCAGATATAGCACCGGATATCAAAACAGTCCTCGCACAAGCTACTATGGAAACGCTCATGTGGGTGATGATGCTAAAGTAGAAATCAATCTGATCTACTCGGCGTCCTCTAATACTGCAAGTGCATATGGTAAAGTAGGAGCATATTAATTTATACAGAGAAATATTGTCGTGCAGATATTGAAATATCCTTATACGCAAAGCAAAAGAATTCATCTGCACGACAATTCTTTATTTGTATAAAACAGGCATATTAATGGAGTTAATTCAATGAAACGATCTATTTCTATTACACTATTAACGTTTGTAACAATCCTGTTTTCCGGATGTGCCGCTATGGAACGCAATGAAAACGTCCATTCGGCAGGAGATACAGAGGAGCTCGGTATTTCTCACATCTATGACGGCTATGAGGAACTGCAAGGGAAGGGATTCAGCGGGTTCACTATGCCTGAAAAGATCGAAAAGCAGGATATATCGGAGGCATATACCTTCATCCGCAGCGAGGCAAAAAAGAGAGACTATAAGGCAGAGAGTGAGCTTTCCTTTAAGGCTCTTTTTGGCAACGATTATAATGAAAAATTCGTCCGCAGTAGTGAGCACCCGATCTGGTATGCACCAGACCGAATGCTGTATGAATATGTCGATGACAAGGGAGGCTATGCCTCCTACTCGCTGATGGCATTCGGCGGTTTTATAGGTGGCTGGGAAAAGCTCAACAGCTTTCAGTCCTCACAGAAAGTGTTCTCTACAGAGAATACCTCGCAGCAGATAACACTTGGAAACAGCACAGTCACAGTAGGTGAAGTGGCAGACTATGCCAATGAAATATTGCATCAGCTCAGCCCATTGTATAACGTCGAGCTGTTCCCGATGTATGTAAATGAAACGACATATCTCGAAACAGGTGCAAAAGCCGCAGAGGTAGTCTGTGCAGGTAAATACAAGGGCATCCCTATGGAGGACGACAGCCTGTTCTCCAAGACAGAGCAAAGGAACGGATATAGTGTCATGACAAGCTATAATGCGGCACGAATAAAAATGATCTTTGACAGCCCCGGTCATATAACTGTTCTGAATACAGCCAGCTTTCCGAACTGGGAGTTTGAAGAGACAAAGCTCGACAAACTTATTTCCCTGAAAGATGCAGTAGCTATCCTTGATAAGGAGATAGCGCCCAATTCACACTATGAGATCGAAGAAGTAAGGCTTATGTACTGCTGCAAGGTCACAGGTGTGGTGCAGACCAATGATGAGGATGAAAACTCGCGCAACAGGGCTGACTACGGTGAACAAGAGCCCGAAAGGTTTGTACCGACCTGGTGTTTCAAATGGCATTCATATACCGATAAGGCACGGTTGACCCATGCGATCAAGGTCGATGCTGTTACGGGTGAGATAACTATAGATATTTAGGGTGAAAATATGATCAGAAAAATGCTATTTATTCTTTCCTTATCAGCGCTGCTCACGGCTTGTGCCGAAGACAGCAGTTCATCTTCGGATTATAAAACAAGCTCTGCCGTGACAACAGTTACAACTGCTAAAGCCGAAAGCCATTCTGACGAGAGCAAGACAAATGAGGTACAGCGGCTGAAAGTGATCTCATACAAAGACGAAAAGCTGACAGTAGAGCGTAACGGCAAAGAGGAGGTCTATGACCTCAAGCGCAACGAGCTTGATGAAACAGCAACGCCACTCTCGCTCACGCTGCCCGAGCGGGTCATCAATACTCCAGATGAGGAGATCTATGCAGACATATTATTTAGTGCTGACGGCAAGCGTATAATCAGCTGCGATGTTATAAAGCAAAATCTGACAAGATATTCCTACGAAGAAATGAGTGGGCTTGCCTTACCTGCAGCAGAGGATTGGGACAAGCTCGAGGTAAGTATCAGCCGTGTCAAAGGGAGCGTGTTTGAGATTTCAAACGACCGTGAGACACTGACCGTTGACCTGAACGAGCTTGACAATCTCTTTAAAGGCAAATATCCCGATCACACCGACAGGGGGCTGTTCGACGGCTATAAGTTTGCCGACGGAAAATTCCTGCTGACCGAGCTGCTATATTATTATCGTGACAACACTGAAAACGGAGGAACTGTTCCGGAATACACGAGGTTCCTTGCAACGGAATATTATTTCTTCTTCGGCACCGTGCAGAGCGTTTCGGACGACCGTGCCAAGGTTCTTCTTACCGACGGCAAGACACTCTGCGATGTTCCTACATATTACAATGACTGCGAGGTCAAAGCGGAACAGGAGGTAATGCTGACCCTTGATGCGGATAAGACCCTCTTCGGCAGCGGTGAGAAATACAAGGCAGACTATGCCGTGTTCTGGACAAAGAGTGATGTCTACAACCAGAGCGGGAAGAACTTCGGAGAGCTTGCATACGCAAAAATGAGCACAACGACTGCAGGTCAGCTTGATTATACGCTTGTAGATCAATAATGCATTCAAGGAAGAAGTTGATCAATTGAAATTCATTAATTCCCTCCGCCAAGACCTGAACAAAAC
>DGRP01000117.1 GCA_002391065.1 Ruminococcus sp. UBA4385
GACGAGGCTAAGCTCCGCACTCTCTTGCTCCGCGTTCAAGGTCTGTGAAGCCAAAGCAAAGGTACGACGCGTATTGGTGCAGGGTTTTCCCTGCCAGGGTTTTCCCTGCAGTGCCGGTGACCGGGGTCGAACCGGTACGGTATTGCTACCATCGGATTTTGAGTCCGACACGTCTGCCAATTCCATCACACCGGCAAAAATAAAAAATCAATTAACTGTAGTATTATATCACAATGCATTAAAAATGTCAAGTTTGCCGATGATAAAAAAATACACAGTAAAATTTGTGCACAATTACTACAAAAAGTCGGACAATAACTATTGATTTTTGGACGGAATTATGGTATAATATACCCAAGTCAATTATGGAGCAGTGTTTTTTGGGGACAGCTTCATGACGAAATC
Source organism: Ruminococcus sp. UBA4385 (assembly GCA_002391065.1). The sequence goes on from DGRP01000117.1 coordinate 406, forward strand.
AGTAGTTGGAGGGATAACATGAACATCAATGAAATGACCGTTCTCATCTGTGACGACTCAATGTTTGCCAGAAAAAAGCTGAGCATGACAGTAGCATCGTTCGGTGTAAAGGCAGTATATGAGGCAGCAGACGGTGAGGAGGCTGTTGCTAAATATAAGGAAAATCTGCCCGATGTTGTATTTATGGATATCATCATGCCGAAGGTTACAGGTATTGATGCGCTGAAGCTCATCGTTGAAGAGTACCCTGACGCTAAGATAATCATGGCATCATCGGTAGGAACTCAGGGTCACCTGAAGGAAGCACTGAAGGCAGGCGCAGTAGATTTCCTGCAGAAGCCAATTTCCGATGAGGACGCTCAGAAGGTGATCCAGAACGTAGCGAAAGGAGTTTTGTAAATGTTTGCCCAGTTTTTTGGAGGATATTTATTCAACCACAAGCTATGCTCGGCTGAGGATCTTACTCAGGCATTTGAGGCTAAAAAGTATACAAGAATGAGACTTGGAGTGCTCGCTATCAATGCAGGTCTGATGACTGCTGAGCAGGTTGAGCACGTTAATATCACACAGCAGAGCGTTGATAAGAGGTTTGGAGACCTTGCGGTTGAGCTCGGATATATGACCGAAGACGATGTTGAGAAGCTGCTCTCACAGCAGCCTACAGATTATCTTCTGCTCGGACAGACCCTTGTTAATAACGGGGCGCTGACCAATGCCGAGTTTGAGAAGGCTATCAATGACTACAAGGCTGAAAATCAGCTTTCCGATGATGATATTTCGGAGAACCAGAACGAGACCCTTAACAAGCTTATCAAGGAGTTCTATCATTTTGATTCGCTGGTAGATGCAAAGATCGACACTGCGTTTGTAACACTGCTTTTCAAGAACATCATCAGATTTATCGGTGATGACTTCACACCGCTGGAGGCATCTGTAGTTTCAAGCTATAAGGCTGAAAACCTTATTATACAGCACATCAACGGAACATACAGTGCAACTGCCTGCATAGGCGCATATAAAGACGCATATATAGGCTTTGCAGAGAGATTTGCAAAGGAGAGCTTCTCTGAGGTCGATGACTTTGTTCACGCAACAGTGGGCGAGTTCCTGAATGTAAATGACGGATTGTTCATTGTAAATGAATCAAACGAGAGAGGCGTAGAGCTGTCCCTCACACCGCAGGAGCTTTCATCATCTGCTGAGATTTTCTTTGATGATACAGCATTCTGTATTCCTGTAGTATTCCCGTTCGGACAAGTTGATTTCATTATAGCAAATCACTAAGAGTACTTACCGCACCTCGCAAGGGGTGCGGTTTTTAAGTTTTTTTCAAAAAAGACTTGCAATCTGTGAAGATATGTGTTATAATAGTTAGGTAATACATCAGATCATAGATCGTATACTACGGAGATGTTCCTCATCGATCCGAGATATAGGTGTGTGGGTCCTGTGCAATGAAACGCTGTGAACCATGTCAGGCGGGGAACCGAGCAGCATTAAGCGGACTGTTTCGTGTGTCACAGTAACGCCCACACGCCCATATGTCGGATCGAATATTTTTTGAAGGGGTGATAATGTGTATCAGGCTTTATACAGAAAATGGCGCCCGATGTCCTTCGACGACGTTGTTTCTCAGCCTCATGTTACCACTACCCTTAAAAATCAGATCAAAGCTAATAAAACAGCTCATGCCTACCTGTTTACAGGTTCGAGAGGTACAGGCAAAACTACCTGTGCAAGAATCTTTGCTAAGGCTATAAACTGCCTGAATCCTAAAGACGGCGAGCCCTGCCTTGAATGTGAGATATGCAAAAATGCCGACAGCGGTATGCTCGGTGATATTATCGAGATAGATGCGGCTTCAAACTCAAAGGTCGAGGATATAAGAGAGCTCAGAGAGGGCGTTGTGTATACGCCTGAGCTTTGCAGATACAAGGTCTATATTATCGACGAGGTGCACATGCTCTCCGCAGGTGCGTTCAATGCGCTCCTGAAAACTATGGAAGAGCCGCCGCCGCACGTTAAGTTCGTGCTTGCGACTACCGAGATACAGAAGGTGCCTGCCACTATTGTTTCAAGATGTCAGCATTTTGACTTCCACAGAATAAGAAATGAGGATATAGTTTCCCGCCTTATGTATATAGCCTCGCAGGAGGACTTCACTCTGCGTGAGGACGCCGCAGGAATGATAGCAAGGCTCTCCGACGGCGGAATGAGAGATGCACTCTCTCTGCTTGACCAGTGCGTAGCCTTCGGTGAGGACATTACGCTTGATGTTGTATCCTCTGCCGCAGGTATTGCAGGAAGAGATTACCTCTTCGATATACTCGAAAGCATTAAGGACAGAAATACTGCCGATGCTCTCAGAACGGTTGACAGGCTCTATTCAATGTCGAAAGACCTGAAGGTGCTTGCTAATGAGCTTCTCACTCAGATGAGAAACGTCATGATAGTCAAGACTATTGACAATAACCGTGAGCTCATTACCTGCCTGCCCGAGGAATATGACAGGCTAAAAGCCATAGCTGACGGCATGAAGCTTGACGATATACTTGAGAATATCTCAGTTTTACAGCAGTGCAGTGAGCGCTTCGCCAGGGCGGCATCAAAGAGAATAGAGCTTGAAATGACGCTTGTAAAGCTCTGCTCGCCAAAAACGGCAGGTGCAAGGTCAGGCGGCCCTGTGCCCGATGTGTCAATGCTCTTTGAGCGCATAGGCCGACTTGAGGGTATGCTTGCCTCAGGTCAGAGCACACAGCCTGCACCGCAGCAAAGCGCACCGAAGGAAGCCTCTCCGAAGCCCCGTGAGCAAAAGCCTGCTCCGCAGAAGCCTGCGGCAAAGCAGCTCAGACCCGAGGATTTCAAGCCTGTTGAGGGCTGGGAGAATATAATTGCTCAGGTAAATGAGAAGCACCCTGCCACAGGCTGTTTTCTCAAAGGCTCAAGAGCCCATTATCACGAGAATATACTGCTTCTTACGGTGAACAATGCCTTCTTTAAGGAGAAGTTCAAAACAGGCAATGATGCAGCGCTTCTCAATGAGATACTTAAACAAAACTTTGGACAGACCTTCACTATCAAAGTCAGGGCCTCATCAACTGATGACGGACAGTCCTCCGACAGTCCTCTCAGCGCTATAGTTGACAAGGCTAAGGCGATGAATATTGAGGTTGAGATAAAAAACAATAAAAAATAAGGAGTTAATTAAAATGAAAGCAAGACTTCCACAGGGAATGGGTAAAGGCCCGTCGAACAATATGAATCAGATGCTCAAACAGGCTCAGAAGATGCAGGACGAGATCACAGCTCTGCAGGCTGACCTTGAACAGAGAGAGTTCACAGGTACAGCAGGCGGCGAGGTTGTCAAGGTTGTTATCAACGGTAAGAGAAACGTTCTCAGCCTTGAAATCAAGCCCGAGGTTGTTGACCCTAACGATGTAGAGATGCTCCAGGACCTTATCATGAGCGCATTCAATCAGGCTGTAGCTAACCTCGATGAGATCAGCGACGCTGAGATGCAGAAGCTCACAGGCGGAGTTTCCTTCCCCGGTCTCTTCTGATATGGCTGAATCTAAAGCTCTGCCGCTTGTTATACTCTCGGAGCAGTTTGCAAAGCTCCCCGGGATAGGTATGAAGTCGGCGCAAAAGCTTGCCTATCATGTAATGTCAATGTCTGACGGTGAAGCAAAGGCATTTGCCGATGCTATACTCAACGCAAAAAAGACTGTGCATCTGTGCTCGGTCTGTCAGAACTTTACGGATAAGGATACCTGTCCTATCTGCTCTGATCTGAGAAGAGATAAAACCACAGTCTGCGTTGTTGAGGACCCAAAGGACATCAGCGCCTTTGAGCGCACTAAAGAATATAAGGGAGTTTACCATGTGCTTCACGGGCTTATATCGCCTATGGAGGGAAAGTCTCCCGATGACCTTAAAATTAAGGAGCTTCTCGCCCGTGTTGAGCCCGAGGGTATCAAAGAGGTCATCATGGCCACTAACCCGACAGTTGAGGGCGAGGCTACTGCTATGTACATTTCAAAGCTTTTGAAGCCATTGGGAGTAAAGGTAACAAGGCTCGCATTCGGGCTGCCGATAGGCGGCATACTTGAGTTTGCCGATGAGGTAACGCTCTACAAGGCACTCGAAAACAGAAACGAGATATAGTCGGGGTAGTGCGAACTACAAGCTTTTTTTGATGTATCCTGCACAGCCAAGCTATGACGTAACAAATTGCATACTCAATAATATAAGCCCATTCCTGACAGGAGTGGGCTTTTGTTATTTTGCTCTTAGCCGCTTGAAAAACTCGCTCAGCACCGCCGAGCATTCCTCATCCATAACTCCGCCGAGAAGCTCGGGTCTGTGATTGTACGGCAGTGCAAACAGGTCGGTCAGCGAACCGCATGAGCCTGCCTTACTGTCATAAGCGCCGAACACTACCCTCTCTATCCGTGAGTTTATCACCGCACCTGCACACATAGGACAGGGCTCTAAGGTCACAAAAAGCTCACAGCCGATAAGTCTCCAGCCGCCAAGCCGTCTGCTTGCCTCGTTTATAGCGATAAGCTCAGCGTGTACCAGAGGGTTTCTGTCGCACTCACGCCTGTTATATCCCCGCCCGACTATCTCACCCGTGCTCTTCTTCACAACTACCGCCCCGACGGGTACTTCTCCGATATCGGCCGCAAGCTCTGCAAGCTGCAGAGCCTTTTTCATATATGCCTCATCTCTCATTTTATAAGCCTCATAATTATAAATGACATTATAATCGAAACCGTAACCCACAGAGCCACACTCGTTGAGCTTATCAGAAGCTGAACCTTCTTCACCATTCTCAGCTCAGACTTTACCTGAGAAACCGTAAGAAGCTTGTGCCTTTCGCTGATAAGCGCTGTATACGCAACTATCGAAGTTCCTATAATCACTGTGCTTACAAGCGCCTCGATCAGAGAAGCGTGCTTAATTCCCATAAGCGTAAGATATGAAAGCACAAAATTAATACTGTGAGAAACAAAACTCATTATTATCGGAGTGAAAATAGAACCTGTTCTTACAGTTACAACTCCGAGCAAAATGAAGAAGATCGTTACCTGCCAGTAGTATGAGAAGTCATAAAAGCAGAACGCTCCGATTAATGATGAAGAAAGCACTGCAAACAGGTCTCCGAACTGGCGGAAGCTTTGCAGAAATACCCCTCTGAAAAGAAGCTCCTGCACTATCGGGATAGCAATGCAGTTAAAGAAAAATGCAACAGCTATTGTTGAAGGCTTAAAGCTGAAATACACCACTGAATATAGCGCATCAACATTGAACCATGAGAATATCTCAGCACTCAGCCCGTTTACTGTTCTGCCTATGATAAGTATAAGCAGTATGATAATTATCGAATGACCAAGAAGATCAAGCCTTCTCTTTGAGCGTGGAAAGGCAACCTTCCCAGGGAGCTTAGTAACCTTAAAATACACTATAGCAGGCACAAGATACCTCACTATGCAGGCAGTACCGCATACAAGAACATAAGAAAGCGGCACCTGCTGCGCTGTATGAAGCTGAGACCTGTACACATAGTAACCATTCGTATCAAAGAAGGCCCCCGTCACAACATACCACAGCAGATCAATTGCAAACATTATAAGCATACAGATACCCATAAGGCTGCAGCACTTTACCAGCGAGATAGATTCCGCCACCTCTGCCTTGTGAGGTACATAGCCCTTTCCGTCAATGTAGCTGTGCTCACGGGTATCGTGAACAAACTGATAGCCGTAATCATTGTCGGGGTCAGCTCTCCACTCTGCATAGGAGCGCCTGTACTCATCGGATTGGTTAAGATAGGTCGAGTTCTTGGCGACATCTATCATGTAGTCATTATTCTTTTCAGCCAAAGGGCTCACCTCCTCAACATATATTTCCTGAACTCAGAATTCAGCTTTCTGCACCATTTCATGCTCCGGGCTTATCTCATAATTCCAGTCATTTGCTCTGTAAATTGCCCGGATATTTTTTTCGTTATTAAATACAAGATAGTAATCTTCTCCGATATCACAAGAGTCGGCCAATTCTTTACTGCAATAGAAAAAACGTTCTTCACCGTAAGCAACAAGCCAGCTGCCAACCTCATCATCATACCGCTTATCGCTGACAGTTACTTTTTCTATAGTCCAGTCATAATTGCCTACCTTCTCCTCAACCACTTCATCTGTAAGATCAGGCAGTTTATTGTTTTTTATCTCATACTGCGTCATATCGTGGGTAGTGCCAAACCAGACAAGTCCTGCACCCACAAAAACAAATATCAGCGGAAAAGCATACCGCATAAACGCCGAGCCCTTGCTCTCGTTCAGACTAACCATAGAGGTCACATAGTTCGGGTCTTTAGGGTCTATCGTAACATTCAGCGTCTGTCCGACAGCCACAGGAACATTGTTCTTCTCAAAGCGCTGATTATCTATCGCTGTATACTGCACTCCGTTATAGTAGTAGCTGAGCACAGGCGATGTAACAACATACCTTATATTATCCGCCTTTGCCACAGACCTTACATAGCCTATACATTCAGCCGATATCTGTTCACCTACAAGCCCCTCAGACCTTATTTTATTATTCAGAGAGGGCATTACAAAAAACAGCCCGACTACCATAAACAGCACACCTGCGCCTACAACCATTACCTTGCTTGTATTTACATAGTTTGAGATCACAGCTCCGCCCGCAATAACAAGGCCTATAAGCCCGATAAACAAGCCGTTAGTCCTCTGCTTCATACCTGTGCCCTGCGCAGAGTAGTTCTCCTCGTTCTTGGTGAAGACCATATAAAGCCCTGCCAGCAGGAAGATACCTCCGAACATACCGATAACCACACGGTAAAGCTGATGCTTCGAGAACACAATGAACCCCACCACAACAGCCGCAGCGATAATAAGTATCATAACCGTTTTCACAGGGGCAGCCGAAGCCACACCCATAGTCTGTCTCATATTCGGGTCAGCAAAAGCCTTTAAGGTCTCAAGGTTTTTTTGAAGCTCATTCCCAAGAAATTCCCTCTCCTGCTCATGAGTCATAAACTGCTCTGTACTGAACACATAATACTTGCTTTCCGGGTCAAATCTCATATAAGCACCCCCCGAATCAGTATACAAATAGTATAGCACAACGCAGAGTGCTTGTCAAATAATAAGCACCGATTGACAACGGAAGAACAGTATGCTATAATGTCAGCATAAATACTATCTGCGAAAGGGTGAAGCCTGATGAAAACAGAAAAACACGGAAGCTGCTGGTCTGCATATTATGACCCCGATACGGGGCGGTATTTTGCTGAGATCATCTACACCAGCCGAGAGGGTCGTGAGCAATATGATTATGAGATAACCGAGGACATCTACGCACGTCTCGGCACATTCAGCGAGGACTATGAAAACGAACGTCTCATAAGAACAGGAAAGATAGCCTATTCATTTGAAAACACAATGTACGGCACACTCGGTCCCGAGAGAACAGTCTGGGACGAGGAAGCAAATGAGGCTATGCAAAAGGCAGTCAAAAAGTAATACAAAAGCCCCGATACCCGGGGCTTTTATTTTATACAGAGCAGAGCTCAGATCGTTATAGTAAGGAAATTCACACCATAGATAAACGAATATCTGACATCATCGGCCAGTGACTTGATGATACGAATACCCATGTTTTCCAGTTCATCACCTGTTGTGCTGTATTCATACTTAACGAACGGGTCACGTTCCTTGCTGCAATCCTTCACTCTCATTATCATCTTCTCGTTACCGATAATAACAATGTGAACATCAATGTTCGGGTCACGCTCGTTGATAGAACGCTGATACTCCAGAATATTAAAAACTATCTCCTCCAGCGAAAGAGCGCAAAAATAGGATTTTTTCTTGTCAGCTATATTCGATTTGCAGACATCATGAAATTCCAGAGAGGCTGTTTCGGCATCTTTGAAGGATCCAATATGAAAATCATAGGTCTTGTATCTTTCATCGTCTGACGGCGCAAGTACAAGCAGCTTGTTTATTATACCCTTGTTTTTTCTTCCGATGATACAGGCGCAAATCAGCACATACATTGTTATGATAACAAACTGTACCGACAAGCCTGCCCATACACCCTTTGAACCAAAGGCTCTTGAAAGCAAATAGAATATCGGAAGCGTGCCGATATTAAGTACAACAGATATTGAATAAACAAGCCTGCTTTTGTTTATCGCCTGAAAATATGCCAGATAGTAGCATACTACCGTATTCAGAATATAAACGATGACAGTATAATACATCAGCGTCATCGTCTCATCAAGGACAGCCCCCGATACCATAAACGAATAAGCCTTCCTCCCGAACAGGCAAAGCAGCAGCGACAAAAGTGCCGACGATCCTATACCCTTCATAAGAGAATAACGGAATATCCTTTTCAGCATTTTATTGTCACGCTCTTCCCTGAGCATTGTCTGTATCATTCTGACGGGGTTAATTATAGCCTCGGAAACTGACAGGAAAATGAACTTTGTCATCTTGTAGACTGAAAATGCAGCCATTGCTTCCGTCGAGCCTGTCATAGCTATCATATTATTGACCGCTGTATTAAAAATAATGGAAGATACATTCTTAAAGGCGGTTGGTGTTCCCTCTTTAATCGTCTGAAACAGATAGGTTTTGCTCACAGCAAATCTGCCCTTCAGCAGAATGCCGTTCTTTTTGCCGAAAAAGTGTGCAGACAAAATAATAAGGGCAACATAATAGCTGATAGACGTAGAATATCCGATACCTTTGATTCCCATATCGTTGAGCACAAATATAATGTTCAGTGTAACGTTTACCACTGTCATAGCTATGGTAGCAGCATTGATAAGCTTCTTTTTTTCATCAAGCTGAAAAAGAGGTATAAGGTACAGCGTAAGAAGATGAGCAGGTGCGCCAAGAGCAAGTGTCACAAGATAATCAACCGTAGGTCTGAGAGTTTCCTCAGTATTTGCGCCGAAAACCCTTGAAACAGGCGAGGCAAAAGCGCACATCAGAGCAGCAATCAGAACGGACAAAACAGCTGCAGATATAAGTGAGGTATAAAACACCTTTGAGACCTCATCGAATCTGCTTTGCCCGATCTTGCGCCCGATTATTACCTGAGAGCCGCTTGAAAACATAAGAGATATGCATTCCATTGCCTTTGTATAAGGATAAACTATACCGATAGCAGCAAGCTCTGCCACGCCAAGCCCCTTTGAAGCTATTACGCCGTCGCAAAGCGAGCCTATAGACCCCGCAAGAAACAACAGCAGTGCGATCAGATAGCCGCTGTTAAAAACCTTTATCAATATAGGCTGCTTTGACGTTTTCATTATATTATCCTCCGAACTTAATAAACCTGCATAATTATATAACATAATTCTCGGATTGTCAAGAACACAGATAAGCAAAAGCCTCGCAAATGACGTGTTTACGAGGTTTCAAACAACTCGCTTGCATTTTCCTCATAACTATGGTATAATGAATGCAAAGCATTCATTATAATTTATCTAAATGCCCTTGCACTCCCTGCATATCGGGCAATTATACCATAACGCTTACGCTTATATGGTATAATGAATGCAAAGCATTCATTATAATTTATCTATATGCCCTTGCAGATACGCAGAACAAAGTTCTGCTCCCTGCATATCGGGCAATTATACCATAACGCTTACGCTTATATGGTATAATGAATGCAAAGCATTCATTATAATTTATCTAAATGCCCTTGCAGATACGCAGAACAAAGTTCTGCTCCCTGCATATCGGGCAATTATACCATAACGCTTACGCTTATATGGTATAATAAAGCTCGAAAAGGAAATGCCAATATAAAAATATCGCCCCGAAGCGCTTTAAGTACGCCTCGGGGCATTGTTTTTATCGTTTGATTTTTCTTCTCAGCCATTTTGGAAAACTTAAGGCAATACCGCACAACTCCTGCACGTCATCTGCTTGCCAGCTTTCCGTCACAGTCTATGATCTCCTCAAAGGTGTGATTACCCATCAATAGCTCCTATTTTTCTAAGCTCTGTGATCACCTTCTTCACATCACGCTCAATTGCACCATCAGGAGCATCGTACATTTCGTGCATTTTCTTCACTATCTCAGCCTCGGTGGTCTCGGTCTTTAACAGCTCAAGAATCTTGCCTGCTGTCTTGTTTCCCTTAACAAGTCCGGAAAAACTGGCACTGCCTGTAGCAACGAGCATTGTCTCGTCTCCTGAGTCATGTACGATAAAATCATTTTTCAGCTTCATATCTATTATCCTTTCATTGCATTATAGGCGGTCTCAGCCGCAGAAATATCCATATTGGCACCGAGCCGATACAGCCCGACCTGCTCTGCAAGCTTATCGATCAGCATAAGAGTTTTTGCAAACGCCGCCTTATCCGTCGGGCGGTACACCTGCTGTAAAAGCATTGCATAAGCCTCAGACTTATCTATCCTGCGGATAGTGTTTTGCTCCGCACGTTCCAGTATGCAGACAGCCTTCAGCGGCACAGCTATATTATTTCCAAGCCTGTGCTTGCCATTGTATGGTGTTCCATAGACCATTATACCACAATCTGAACATTTTATCAAGGGCTTATCGTCATTTATCATTACAGCCCTGTCTCCCAGAAGCTCACGCCATAATCTTGTATGGGTGGATTTGCCTGTTCCCGACTTTGCAGTGAATAAATAACCCTCACCGTCTACAGCAACAACCGAACCGTGAAACACAAATGTATCGTAGTAAGGCATTCTTTCAGCTATCTTGCGGTAAACAGCCGTCAGCTCCAGCACTCCTTCGGAATAATAGGGCGCACGCTTTCCCTCATAAGCATACTCACTTTCGGTCTTTTCACGCTCATAGGAAATATCCTCCTGTGTGATCTCAACCAAAATATCAGGCTCGCCCTCAGCGATATAGTCCTTGCAATAGGTATGCACTTTTTTGTTCAGTGAACTCACCTTAATGATTTTGTCGGCCATTTTATAGGTTTCAGTCATTTTTTTGCTCCTGCTGAATTATTTTTTCCGCAATCTTTCTCAGCTCATATTCTGTTTTCAGCTGCTGATACTCAAAGCAGGCCTCAAACCAGCCCGGACAGCCCTGCTTATAAAAAGGTGTACATTGTGGGAGATAAGTGCAGTTTCTGCATTTTTCATCAAGCCTTCCGGGTAGCGCACGAAGCTCATCAAAAAGTGCCTGATCAGTAACACCTTCAAAAATATTGCCCCATGAATGACCCTCGGGCAGATGCTCACAATCGTAAAAACAGCCATCAGGGTCGATAACGACCGCCTTATCAAGACAGTCTGCCATACAGCTGTTAAGCCGAAAGCCTGTCGTTCGCTTTTCACGCTCAATATTATTTATGTTCAGCTCGTCAATGTAGCGGTTAAGCTCAAACATCTGACGCTCAAGGTCAATAAAGTAGGGCTTTGGCTTTTCCTGATAAAGCGCCGAAAGATAGAGCGTTACATTTTTATCATCACCGAATTCTGACTTTATCTCATCAAGAAACGGACGCAGGCGAGGAAAGCTTTCCTTGTCAAAATTCACACGCAGGCTTACCTTGATGTCCTCATCAGCCAGATAATGTATCGACCGCATTACCACATCATAGTTGTGCCGCACAGGGTCAATATATTGCTTTCGTGCCATATAGTCCCGCCTGTCGCCATCAAGAGAGACCTGTACAGTTTTCAGCTTCCAGACCTCCTTAGCTTCATGAGCGAGCTCCTTTGTCATCAGGCTGGCATTTGTTATCATGCGTGACCTGAACGACTCTCCCCTTTCAGACAGCGTTTTGCAGACATGCGAGATAGTTTTCGCACAAACAAGGGGCTCACCGCCAAACCATGACAGCGTGATTTTTTCATCACTGCGTGTTTCGCAGATAAAGTCGATCAGCCTCTCAACTGTTTCGGGTGTCATTGTCCTGACAGCATAGCCCTCCTCGTAGCAATAGGTGCAGCGTGCGTTGCAGCCTGTGGTCGGAAGGATAGTGTAGGTCACAAGACCCTTTTTTTCGTTCTTCATAAGCTTGATAAGCTTAGATGTTTCAAGGTATTTATCAGCCTCGTTATACCCCTCGGGGACAACAAACCGCCGTTTTGCAAGTTCCTGAACGCTTTCGGGCTTATTATACTCCTCATCAGTCAGCTGCACGACCTCTCCCGAGAAAATATTTTTCATCAGGTTAATGCCTCTCTCAGAAAAAGCCACAGTCCACCTTGCAGGCCGCAGCCCCTCGGTTTCGGGTTTGTTGGTTTTTATGAATGCTATTACTTTTTCGTTAGGTTCTATTACTTGTTTCATTTTATCACCTTTTTTAATCTGTAAGGAAAATGGCAGGCAACCCCTTTCGAGCTGCCTGCCGGCGGAATTTAACGATTAATCCTGAACGCAACCTAAATCCCAAGGTCCGCAAGATACATCATTTGACGAGCAAGAAGTTGCAATTACATCTTCCGATGCAAATTTGATCACTTCAAGCTCTACAGAAGTGTATTTCTCCATTCTTTTCACCTCTCTCTACTTCCTTACCAATGTATTCCAATGGTTTACAGATCGGCGTAGTTCACCTGAACCTGCTCACCATAGATTACCTCACCGTCAACAACCATGTAGGTTCTCACAGTTGTGCCGTTTCCGATGTCCTTCAAACGGAAGATCGTGTACATATAATCAGCCTCGTTATTAACTGCCTTCTCGGAATCCAGTGTAAGCAGCTCGCCATCGGCAAGCTCATCTCTGCAGGTAAGTACGCCGTACTGAACGTCTTCGCCTTCCTTGCAAACAAAGCTTGCACAGAACTGAATTCTTCCCTCTTCGTCATACTTCTCGCTGACTACGATCTCGGAATGAGGTCCGTCAACAGCTTCCTGTGCTACGAGCTCATCGTAGTTTACAGTGATCTGATCGCCGTATACCTTCTCGCCGTTTACAACGATGTAAGGTCTTGCGATTATGCTGCTTCCGATGTCCTTTACACGGAAGATCGAAATCGGATAATCACACTCATTCACAACTGCGCCCTCGGTCTCGGTAGTAAGCTCACCGTCGAGTGCTGCATCTCTGTAGGTTACAACGCCGTAGGTTACGTC
>DGRP01000072.1 GCA_002391065.1 Ruminococcus sp. UBA4385
GGGTCGTGCGGTGTTGCCTATATAAATAGGCGGTGATTTTTAATGACTGATTATTGTTATCCTGTGCTTGGCGATGAGGTAGCTCTTCCTTTTTTTATAACCGGAATCGGCGCAAGAGATCAGGAGTTTCATTTTATTCGTGAAGCAGGTTATCCTAATCATCAGATCATTTACTGTGTCAGAGGAAGCGGTAAGGTGATTCTGGATGAACAGACCTACGATATAAAGGAAGGAGATGCTTTTTATCTTCCTCCAAAGTATCCTCATGAGTATTATCCTACAGAGGATATATGGGAAACTCACTGGATCACATTTGACGGACGAGATGTTATTAATCTGATGGGTCACTTAAAGATGGATACCGCCAGAGTGTTCCGTATAACTGATCTTACAGCTCTTGAAGCGATATTTAAGAAGATTTTATATCAGATGAAAACAAATTATTATTACTGCGGACATCAGTCTTCGGCAAATTTGTATCAGTTCCTGATAGAGCTCCATAGGGTAGTAAATCTCAGAAACGGCAGTCAGGACAGTGCTAAGCTTAATCAGGTTAAGCCTGTTATTGATTACATAGATAAGAATTTCAGAAATGAGCTTACTCTGGTAGAGCTTGCTGATCTTATTGATTTGTCGCCTCAGTATCTTTGCAGGCTGTTTAAGGAGTGCTACAATCTTCGTCCTTTTGAATACCTTGCAAGAAAGCGTATTCAGCAGGCTAAGCTTATGCTTATGGAAAATGACCGCAATATCAATGAGATAGCAACGGCTGTCGGATATAATGACTGCAGTTATTTCTGTTCGGTTTTCAAAAAGCATGAAATGCTTTCGCCTGCGGAGTTCAGGTCTCTGCATAAAAAGGCAGGAAACTGATATTATATCATTCTATAATATTTTATTAACGCTCTGTGCAATTTATGCACAGAGCGTTTTTTGTGTATGTTTATCGACAGAATTTACACATCAGCCGTGATATAATGCTTGTACAAAACATTAAAGAAAGGATGTCTGAAATGCAAACAAAGATAATCTGTTATCCTGAACAAGTAGTCCTTGTTGAAATAAACGGAGATATAGATCATCATACCGCAAAACAAATAAGAGCAGATATTGATAAACAGATCAATGACAGTAATCCCGGAATACTGATACTGAATTTTTCGGGTGTTACGTTTATGGACAGTTCAGGGATAGGTCTTGTTATGGGCAGATTTCGGCTGATGTCTGAAAGAGGAGGAGAACTGATCGTTACAGGTGCTGCAGGATATATCAGAAAGGTATTTCAGCTTGCAGGAATAAACAGGCTGACAAAAATGACTGATGATATAAGCAGGTATATCAAGTCAGATGATGAGACTGTGAAACGCGAAGATAAGGAGGTGATATCTGATGAAGCGAAAGCTTATCAATAAAATGAAACTTGTATTTCCCGGATATTCAGAAAACGAACGTTTTTCAAGAGCTGCGGTAAGCAGTTTTATATCACAGCTTGATCCGTTGATCGACGAGCTGTCAGATATAAAAACAGCGGTTTCAGAGGGTGTTACAAATGCTATTGTACACGCATATCCCGATACTATAGGCGAGGTTCAGCTTGACGTAAAAATTGTAGAAGATCGAAAAGTAATTATAAAAATCAAAGACAAGGGCTGCGGAATAGAAGACATAGAAAAAGCTATGGAGCCCATGTTCACAACATCACCGGATGAGGAACGTGCAGGGCTTGGCTTTGCTGTAATGCAGAGCTTTATGGACAATGTTCATATCCGAAGCAGGGTAGGAAAGGGAACAATACTTACACTTGAGAAAACTCTGAGGGAAAAGAGCACACATGAATAATAAAACAAACGCACCTCTTGCAGAGGAAAATCTGGGGCTTGTTCATTTGTGTGCAAATAAATTCAGGAACAGGGGTATTGAATATGATGAACTTTACAGTGCAGGCTGTATTGGTCTTGTAAAGGCATCAAAAACCTTTGACGCTGACAGGGGAGTGCGCTTTTCAACTTATGCTGTACCTGTTATTCTTGGTGAGATAAAAAGGCTTTTCAGAGACGGAGGAACTGTAAAGGTCTCCAGAAGTCTCAAAGAGCTTTCCATTAAAGTTGCATCAATTCGTGAGAGATATCTTCGGGAAGAAAACAGAGAGCCCAGAATAAGCGAATTATGCAAAGAATCTGACAGCACAGAGGATATGATAATTGAAGCACTGAATTGCTCAATGCCTGTATTAAGCTTGTCGCCTGCTTCTGACGGCGAAGAAGAAAGGGAACTCGACATACCTGTAAATGCTCACGATGAAGCTATAGTCGACAAGCTGGCGCTAAGGCAGGCATTATCGGAGCTTGACACTAAGGACAGAAAGCTGATATATTTCAGGTATTTCAAAAATATGACACAGTCTGAAACTGCGAAGCATCTTTTAATGACGCAGGTTCAGGTATCAAGACAGGAAAAGAAGATACTGAATAAAATGCGATCCAAGCTGATAGTATAAAAAAAGAAACGCAATAAAAGCGTTTCTTTTTTTATAGCCATTCTATATCTGTAACATATATGATTTCACAGGCACCGTCACCGGTATCATCACGAACCGTACTTGAGCTCCATGTGAAATAAGTTCCGTCTGATTTATTTCCGTAGATTTCTACAAGATAGCCTTTAAGCTTAATGTGATCGCCTGCATGAATACGTTTTATCTTTCTGTTTATTTTTGAATTGCTTGCTATCAGGTGGTTATTAGAGGACTGAATACCGACATCATATTCATCACCGATTTTTGACAGCTCTTCATAGGACTTAACATACCAGTATAAAAATCTTCCATGCTGACTCCAGTTAAAATCAATACTGCTGTTGTAAGCGGCAACATCGCCCCAGCCAAGACCTACATCAATCGGAGAAAGATCATTTTCTATACCAAACCAGTAGTGGTGATTGGTTGTAAGCACAAGACCCTCTATTTCATATTCATACAAATATGTAATTTCAAGTTTGTAACCGTCAAGCTCCGTTGTTGTATAGCCGTCAGCTTCGGTCTGAACAGGTGCTTTGATACCCGAAACTGACCTTCTGGTAGAGCCGTCGCTGAAAAGCAATCGTACTCCCATAGTAAAAATCAGGATTACTGTTATATATATAAGCAGTTTTTTTATCATAAACCTAGTGCCCATATAATCACCTGCAATAAGTAATTTATATGGCTTATTATATCACAGCAACGCCGAAAAAGCAACCCCAACCCACGAAAATACGCTGTTTACAGCCTTAAATGTGCAAAAATATTATACAAAATATTAGTTTGTATTTTGTTGAAAAAGCTGATTTTATTCTGAACTGTTGAGATTTCCGCCATTCTGAGCGATTATATTACAGGGAGGTGCAAAGGCCTATGCATAAAGATGATCCCGGAGTTCAAGATCTTGAGAAAACAATTTGTGAGTATAAAAATACAGTTTACGGTATCGCACTCACTATGCTGATGAACAAAAGTGATACTGATGATGTGTTTCAGGAGGTCTTTCTTCTGTACTACCTAAAGCAGCTGAGCTTTGACAATGAAGCCGCTAAAAGAGCCTGGCTTATCAGAACAACAGTATTCAAATGCAGACAGCAGAACTCTTCTAAATGGAATCAGCACATTGATAAAACTGACGAGTTCAATGGGGATATCAGTCTTGAAACGCAGGAGGACAAGGAGGTATATTCTGCCGTTATGGAGCTTCCGCAAAAGATAAGGGAGGCTGTTTATCTGCACTGCTTCGTCGGACTTTCGGTGAATGAGACAGCAAAAATACTGGGCGTAAGAGCCAATACCGTAAGCATGAGACTTAACAGAGCAAAAAAGCTATTGCGAAAAAGACTGGAGGGAGACTTATGAAAAAGAATGATTACAAGAGGATCGAAAGACAGCTTTCTCCCGATGACGAGCTGGTACGATCGGTAATGGATAAGGCTGAGATGTTTTCGGCTGAGCCCGAAAAAGCACGGGAGTATTTAAGAGAGCACGACATCATTGAAAAGCCTGCAATAAAGCACACAGGCAGATATGCTGTCATTGCTGCGGCAGCCGCATTGGTGCTGGTGTTCGGTGTGACTGCATTTATCAGGAGTGATGACAACAGCTTAAAGACCGACTCCACTGCCGAATCAAAGGCAGATAGCCTGATCGAGGCTGTTTCCGAAGCAGAAAACAAGGCTGAGAGTACATCCTCAGCTGCTGAAGTATCTTCTGTCTCCGGAAAAGAAAGCACTGCCCCTGTCGAGAACAATGCAACGTCAGAAGCAGAGCAGAAAGAAGAGAAAAACGAGGAGATCAGCAAGGCCGATAACAGCACGTCTGAGCCCGAACCTAAGGCAGCTGATGACGGCAGAGCCGAATGGTTCCCCGATGCAGGAAATGACTATCCTGTAACCTCTGAAGAAGGCGACGGTTATCAGCAGGCAGGTGTGCTTGCATTGCCGACTGAAGAATACAGAGAGATAGCTCTTGACGGTCAGACCTATCATTTTGCCTGCGGAAACTATGGTGAGATATGGGAGTTCTACATCGGCAGTAATAATATCCCGAACAGCTCATATATCGGTGACTTTATCACAACGGTCGATGCAGCGTCGCTTTACGGAGATATACGTCCGGATACTCAGGCTGAGATCTACAGTCTGAAATATGCGGACAGTGATTTTATGATCGCTGCGAAATTCCCGAACTTCAATAACGATCATCGTTATTACCTTTTTGCGAATACAGAAAAATACTATGGTTCATTCTCAGAGCTTATTTATGCTCTGAATATGGATAAGTACACCTTTAACGGTCAGGCGATAAACGTGTATGATAATACAAAAAAGTATATTGATGATGACAGCGAGCTTGCACAGCTTATCCTTTCAGCTGACGGTGAGCTTACAGACACTGCCTACGGAGAAGCACAATGGAAAACATATCTTGATGCACCGATGTACGGTGCAAGTGTGAACTTCACCTGCTTCAGCGAGGGGTATATCGCTGTGAATGTTTTCGGAAATACTGCGGTCTATAATGTTGGAACAGCAGTGACCGACAGCATAACGAGCTATATAAACAATAACAGCCATGAGTAGAACAAAGCGCTTAAATATATCGCATAAGCCTGAAAGCACCTCCGCCCAGTTTATTCGCTATGTATTCGTGGGCGGCGGTGCTGCTTTTGTGCAGTGGGGACTGCTGGTGCTGCTTAAAGAGGCCGTCGGGCTTGATGCAAACATCGCAAATGCGGTGGGCTTTATCGGAGGGTTGGTATTTAATTATATTATCTCAACGCTGTGGGTGTTTGACAATTCGGCGGTCAAAAACAAAGCTGCGGAGTTTACTGCATTTGCGCTGATAGGCGTGGTCGGGCTGGGGATAAATCAAGTAATGATATGGCTGTTTGACAAAGCATTATCTGACAGCAAACTCTTTGGCGGACTTATACCTGCGGATAAATATTATCTTATCGGTCAGGTGCTTGCAACGGGAATAGCGTTTTTCTGGAACTTCTTTGCAAGAAAATATTTGCTGTATAACAAAAGGGAGGAATTAAGATGAAGAAGATCGTTATTATAGGCGGCGGTCCTGCGGGGCTTACTGCCGCTTATGAGCTGCTGAAAGACGGAGACTGTCAGGTCACAGTGCTTGAAGCAAGCGGCACGCTCGGCGGTATCTCACGGACGGTATGGCACAATGGCAACCGCATGGACATAGGCGGACACCGCTTTTTCTCAAAGGACGAGCGCATCATGAAATGGTGGAGTGATCTTATGCCTGTGCAGGGGAAGCCGTCATTTGATGATAAGGTGCTGGGGCATGAAAAGGCATTTGAGAAAAAAGGCGGAGACCCTGAGCATGAGGATAATGTAATGCTCCTGCGTGACAGAGTTTCACGCATATACTACAAAAAAGCGTTCTTTGATTATCCTGTAACAATGAATATGAACACGATCAAAAATATGGGCTTGCTGACAACAGCAAGGGCAGGACTCAGCTATCTGTATTCCTGTGTACACAAGCTGCCTGAGGATAACTTGGAAAGCTTCTATATAAACCGCTTCGGGAAGGTTTTGTATTCTATGTTCTTTGAGGGCTACACCGAAAAGCTCTGGGGCAAGCACCCGAGAGAAATCTCTGCCGAGTGGGGAGCACAAAGGGTCAAGGGGCTTTCAATAACAGCGATAGTCAAGGATATGCTGACAAAGCTGAAAGGCACAAAGACCAATGACAATGCCGAAACCTCGCTGATAGAACAGTTCTGGTATCCGAAATACGGTCCGGGGCAGCTATGGGAACTGGTCGGGAAGCGTATTACGGAAATGGGCGGTAGTATTCTGTACGGCAGAGAGGTCACGGAGCTTGTGACCGACGGAGGAAAAATCAAGGCGGTAAAATGCGGCATTGAAGAGTTTTATGCAGACGAAGTCATCTCTTCAATGCCGGTAAAAGACCTTGTGAAGGTCATGAATGCGCCCGATGACATAAAGCGGATAGCTGAGGGACTGCCTTACAGGGACTTTGTGACTGTGGGGCTTCTTGTGAACAAGCTGAAACTAAAAAACAAGACCGATAAACGCACACTCGGCAATATCGTGCCCGACTGCTGGATATATGTACAGGACAAGGGCGTGAAGCTGGGGCGTATTCAGATATTCAACAACTGGTCGCCCTATATGGTCAAAGACCCTGTGGGAACGGTATGGATAGGGCTTGAATACTTCTGCGCTGAGGGCGATGAGTTCTGGAGCATGACCGAGAAGGAGTGCGTGGCATTTGCGGAGAAAGAGCTTCGGAAAATGGGCGTTATCGGGAAGAATGCGGTGCTCGATTTTCACCGAGAGCGTGTTAAAAAAGCCTATCCTGCATATTTTGACACCTATGCAGAGTTTGATGAAGTGAGAAAGTTTTTGGACAGTTATGAAAATTTATGGTGCGTAGGCAGAAACGGTCAGCACCGTTATAATAATATGGATCATTCCATGATGACGGCGATCAAAGCAGCCGAGGCGATAAAATGCGGCAGCGTGAGCAAAGCTGCGGTCTGGAATGTGAATACGGAGAAGGAGTACCATGAGCAAAGATCAGATAACAGAAAGAACGATAAAGTCATTAGCAAGACACCCGTATCTGTGGGCACTGGGGCTTTGTCTGCTCGCTGAACCTCTCATTGACGGGACCCGTCTGCAATACAAGGGGGTATGGGTCTTTGGTGCAGGAACAGCAGTGCTGATCCTTCTTTACTATTTTTCTGATATGAAGCGTTTCAGACAGCAGATAAATTCAGCTATGCTTATTGGTATCGGCTTTACGGTGAAGCTTGCATACGTTATGAACACATCTATATATGTGAGACAGCATGATGTACGCAGTTTCGGCGGTGACAGCGGGCACTGCGGATATATTGAGTATCTGCTTTTTAATCATCACCTGCCAGATTTCGATATCAGAGAACGCTGGCAGTTCTGTCATCCTCCGCTGCACCATGCTATAAGTGCTGTCTGGATATATATCAATGAAAACATCTTAGGTGTCGGATATGACCCTGCAAGAGAGAGCCTGCAGACGCTTACGCTTTTTTACTCAATGTGCATAATGATAACGGCATATAAGCTTCTGAGATACTTCGGACTGAATGGGAAGGCACTATTCATTCCGCTTCTGATAATCAACTTTCACCCGAGCTTTATAATTCTTTCTGGCAGCATAAACAACGATGTTTTGTCAGTCGCTTTAATCATGGGAGCAGTGCTCAGTGCGCTTAACTGGTACAGGGACAGGAAAATGTCAGGTATAATAAAAACAGCCCTATGCATAGGGCTTGGAATGATGACTAAGGTCTCGGCAGCTGTGGTCGCTGTCCCGATCGGTCTGCTGTTCATGGCAGTGTTCTTTTCACATATAAAGACTGACGCAAAAAAGCTGATAGGGCAGTTCGCTGTTTTCGGATTTATCTGTGTTCCGCTGGGGCTTTGTTTCGGAGTCAGGAACTATATCAAATGGGATATGCCTCTGACCTACGTTCAGCAAATGGATAAAAGCGAAATGCAGTACATCGGAGATCAGAGCTTTTCCGACAGATTGACAGACTTTTCACCAAAACAGCTGGAGAGCGTATATCTTCAATGGAAATGGGAGGACGAAGATGGCAATATCCAGGGCTATAACGAGTATAACCCGATGATCGCAGCGATGAAGACCTCGGTATTCGGAGAATTCGTGAATGAGCAGA
The DNA here is from genome assembly GCA_002391065.1 of Ruminococcus sp. UBA4385. Next base: position 8,241 of record DGRP01000072.1, read on the forward strand.
GCTTTGATAATGCTCCGTATTTTAATTTTACAGCAAAAATATTGTTCTGGGACAATGTTCTGATCGCTGCTGCGGCGCTTGTCTGTATGATAGCATTTCTGTTTATCAGATGCGGTGCTGATGTCTACCAAAAGCTGTTTCTTGCCAGCTTCTGGCTGGCGATGATGCTGAGCTTTTACAAAATGGCACATGACTATCCGTTCACCTGCACGATGAATTTCAGGTATATAACTCCAACGGTGATAATTGGCTGTATATTTTTAGGCTTTGCTTTAAACAAGCTGAAAGACTGCGGCAGTAAAGCTAAGTATATCGAACGCACTTCCGAAGTCTGTGTACTGATGTTTTCGGCATCGAGCACCTTGATATATCTGACTTTGGTTTAAGGCAAGCATATCCTCGACCAATTCGGTGTGACCGAGGCTTTGACGGCAGTACGATTAATCCTTGTCTCAGAATATATTAGAAAAAGTAAAAATATTACAATTATACTTGACAAATAAATCAAATAGTAGTATATTATTATTTGACAGTTCGTTTGCACCATCCTGTCGTTAAACAAAACTAGGGCAGCTTTTTTGTGTTGTAAAAACATAGGAAACGTCTGCTTTTTTGCGGGCGTTTTATTTTTGGAGGTATTATGTATCTGCTAAAAACTTCTGCTTCTTTTGACAGTGCACATTTTCTTGCAGGATATAATGGAAAATGCAGAAATATTCACGGGCATCGTTGGAAAATCGAAGTCATTGTTAATTCCGAAAAGCTTGTTTCTGACGGTGAAAAAAGAGGTATGGTAATAGATTTCGGAGACCTCAAGGCTGAGGTGAAACAGCTTGCTGACAGCTTTGATCATTCATTGATATATGAAAAGGGAAGTCTGAAAGAGACCACGCTCAAAGCCTTGAAAGATGAGGATTTTAAGCTGATTGAAGTTCCTTTCAGGCCTACTGCCGAGTGCTTTGCAAAGCATTTTTATGATATTCTTTCCGCTAAGGGCTTGAGTGTTCATTCGGTTTCGGTATACGAAACGCCCGAAAACTGTGCTGTTTATGAGGTGAGTGAATGAGCTTTCCTGTTGCAGAGAAGTTTGTCAGCATAAACGGTGAAAGTATATGTGCAGGCGAGCCTGCTGTATTTATCCGATTCAGAGGCTGTGACCTTAACTGTACATACTGTGATACCAAATGGGCTAATGTACCTTCGGCAAATGCTGAAATGATGTCTGACGAAGAAATATTATTATATGTGCAAAGCACCGGTATTACTGATGTTACTCTCACGGGCGGAGAGCCGCTTTTGCAGAAAGATATTGACAGACTTATTGAATTGCTTATTATTAACGGTAATCGGGTTGAGATTGAAACTAACGGTGCGCATTCGATAGAAAAGCTTTCAAAATCCGTATACAGACCTGTATTCACGCTTGATTATAAGCTTCCGAACAGCGGAATGGAAAAATTTATGCTTACGGATAATTATAATTATCTGACAAATGATGATGCCGTAAAATTTGTTTCAGGTAATCTTATTGACCTTGATACTGCCCGAGCTGTTATTGAAAAGTTCAGACTTACCGAAAAATGTAAAGTGTATATCAGTCCTGTTTATGGTAATATTGAGCCTGAACAGATAGTTGATTATATGATTAAATATAAAATGAATGGGGTCAGGCTGCAGCTGCAGCTTCATAAATATATCTGGGACCCTGATAGAAGAGGTGTGTAGATGGATAAGGAAAAGATAGAATATCATGTTCGAGGTTTACTTGAAGCGATAGGGGAGAATCCTGACAGAGAAGGTCTGATTGAAACACCCGCAAGGGTTGCTGAGATGCTTGAGGAAGTGCTTGAGGGAACAGCATATACAAATCATGATATTGCCCAAATGTTCGGTAAAACATTTTCAGCAGAGAAAAGCAGTGCTCAGGAGACGGTTGTCATGAAGGATATTACTGTTTTCAGCTATTGCGAGCATCATCTTGCGCTTATGTATGATATGACTGTAAATGTAGGATATATCCCTCATGGTAAGGTTTTAGGCCTTAGTAAAATAGCCCGTATCTGTGATATGGCAGCTAAAAGGCTTCAGCTTCAGGAACGGCTTGGAAGAGATATTGCAGAAATTATTTCAGAAGCAGCAGGCACGCCTGATGTAGGTGTTAAAATAACGGGCTCACATAGCTGTATGACAGCAAGAGGTATTAGAAATGCATCTTCAAGAACTGAAACACGAACATATATCGGTGAGTTCAAAGAGCGCAGAGACCTGCAGGATATGCTGGAATAGGAGGACAATATGAAAGCTTTAGTTCTTTTCAGCGGCGGTCTGGACAGCACAACCTGTCTTGCATCGGCTATTGATAAACATGGGGCAGAAAATGTAATTGCATTATCTGTCTATTACGGTCAGAGCCATGATAAGGAAATAAAGTGCGCAGAAAAGATTGCAGAATACTATGGTATAGAGCTTAAAACGCTGAATCTTGCAGAGATATTTTCAGATTCTGACTGCTCACTTCTTTCAAAAACAGAATCTGATATTCCAAAGGATTCATATGCAGAGCAGCTAAAAAAGACTGACGGGAAGCCTGTATCAACTTATGTACCTTTCAGAAACGGTCTTTTCCTTGCATCTGCTGCAAGTATAGCCCTTTCAAATCACTGCGAGATCATATATTATGGTGCTCACAGTGATGATGCAGCAGGAAATGCTTACCCTGATTGCTCGGTCGATTTTAATAATGCAATGAATGAAGCTATCTATTTAGGAAGCGGAAAACAGCTTCGTATAGAAGCTCCGTTTGTTAAGCTAAACAAATCAGATGTTGTTCGCATCGGAACTAAGCTCAATGTACCATATAAACTGACATGGAGCTGTTATGAGGGCGGAGAAAAGCCATGCTGTAAATGTGCAACCTGTTTGGACAGGCTTGCAGCATTCAAAGCAAATGGATTGACAGACCCGCTTATGGAGGATCAATATGACCGGAAGAACTGATAATGAAAAAGGAAACATCTCTTTGCTCGGGCAGGCTGGTGTAAAATATAATTCGGACTATTCACCCGATGTCCTTGAGACTTTCCCTAACAAACATCCTGACAGAGACTATTTTGTCAAATTCAACTGTCCTGAGTTTACATCGCTTTGTCCTATAACAGGTCAGCCTGACTTTGCAACTATATATATATCCTATGTTCCTTCTGAACGTATGGTTGAAAGTAAATCCCTGAAGCTTTATCTTTTCAGCTTCAGAAATCATGGAGATTTTCACGAAGACTGTGTAAATATAATCATGAATGATCTGATAAAGCTTATGGACCCTAAATATATCGAGGTCTGGGGAAAATTTCTTCCAAGGGGCGGTATTTCTATTGACCCGTACTGTAACTACGGAAAAAAAGGAACAAAATGGGAAGAAGTAGCCTGGAGCAGATTGTCTCAGCACGATCTGTATCCCGAATCTGTAAATAACAGATAATAATTGATATTTCAAATATTAAAAGCTGTTTTTTAGATGAATACTTTTTTCTCTTTATCAATAAATATAAAAAAAATTAAGAAAGAATAAATATTTGTTATAATTAACTCGAAGCGGTTGACAATTTAATAAAAAAATGGTATATTTAATGTAGTAAATTGTGAGGGGAGCGGACCATATTTTGAAAGATAATTTCTTTATCAGTGATAGTTTTATGCGCTTTTATCAATCGATCCGCTGTAATTATGAAAATGTAAATGATGCTATAACTGCAATAAGGGATAATTTTGTTGCTATAAAGGATGATCTGCAGATTGCCAGACTTGAGTTTATCGTAAATGCTCCCGAAAAGGTTGAAAGCACCGGTGTCGATGAAGATACAGTTTTGTTTGAGTCTGTTCTGGGTTATGAAAATGATCCTTATGATTTTGTTATGGAAATGGGTGACAATGGTATTTGTCATATTATTGTTTATCCTGTTTCCGGTAAGCATTGGGATAATAACGAGCGCAAGGTTCTTGAAATATTCCTGTTTATGCTGTATAATATCTGCGGAAAGGCAAGAACCGTCAGCATAATTAATCATCTGCTGACGGTAGATTCACTTACCGGAATCAGTAATTCAAAGGGTTATATGGAACACGGCACCATGCTTAAGAAGATGGGTCTTCTGGATAATTATACTGCATTTTATCTTAATATCAAGACGTTTAAGTATATTAACAGACAAGCAGGAGAGCGATACGGCGATCAGATTTTGCAGGATTATGTTCGTATTATTTCCAATTATATCGGTAAGAACGGTAAGTTGGCAAGACTTGGCGGAGATAATTTTGCCGGTCTGATTTTTAAGGAAACGGCTGATGATTTTATTAAGTTCGTAAGCTCTGTACAGATCACCAAGAACATTGAAAGTCATATCCGTTCGTTTACAATCAATGCAAGGCTTGGTCTTTTTGATATCACACCTAATGCAACTATGGCAGATGTTATGAATAACATTTCTACAGCGTATAATTATGCTAAGAATGTTATGCAGAGAGACTATGTTTGGTATGAGCCTTCCATGCTTGAGGTTACAATGAGGAACAAGGAGCTTTCGTTCATGTTCCCGAAGGCAATTAAAAACAGAGAGTTTGTTGTATACTACCAGCCGAAGGTAAATCTTGAAACTGATACGTTATGCGGTTCCGAGGCACTTGTCCGCTGGCTTAGAGAAGGAAAGCTTGTTCCGCCTATGACGTTTATTCCTCTCTTTGAGAGTGACGGTACAGTTTGTACGCTTGATTTTTATGTATTGGAAACTGTATGCCGTGATATAAAGGACTGGGTCAGCAGGGGAATTGAGCCTGTAAGGGTTTCGGTTAACTTTTCAAAGAATCATATGAGAAACTTTAATCTTGCCAAAGAGGTTATTGCTGTAGTTGAGCATTATGGAATTGATCCAAAGTATCTTGAGATAGAACTTACTGAGATGTCAGGATATGTAGATTTCAAGGCTATGACGGATTTTGTTGTTGCTATGCACAATTATGGAATCGGTATTTCGATAGATGATTTTGGTACCGGTTACTCGTCTCTTACACTTATAAAAAATCTGCCTGTAGATGTTATTAAGCTTGATAAATCGTTTATTACCAATATCAGTGAAAATAATAAGAGCGACTGTACCTTTGTTAAGGATATAGTTAATATGCTTTCGGATATGAAGCTTCTTGCTCTTGCAGAGGGTGTCGAAACAAAAGTTCAGGCCGATTTCCTGAGTGATATACGCTGTGATATTGCACAGGGCTTCTTGTTCAGCAGACCGATACCTCGTGAAGAGTATGAGAAAAAGCTTATTGACGGCGGAAGATATTCAAGAGAATAATATTAAGGCAATACCGCACGACCC
>DGRP01000130.1 GCA_002391065.1 Ruminococcus sp. UBA4385
TCCCCCGATAAGTCCTGCAGGCAGTACGGCAGATTATTATTTGCAGCAATACCTGCCCGAATTGTTTTTATTAAACGTAGAACTCTTTCATATCATCGAGGCGGAGGCAGCCCATATTTCCGCTGGTGGAAGTTCCGCAGTCAATTACTATGAAATTGTTTTTATGAAATATCCTTCCGGGGGTTTCACAGTCTTTGATAGTTGTGGTCGGGGTATGACCTGTTACGGTGATGACATCATCGAAATACGGTTTATTATAATCGGGTCTTGCCCATACGAGCTCATACAGGCTATACTCGGATATATCGGTTTCAGGGTCAAAGTTCATAAGCCCTGAGTGAACAAGCAGAAAATTCTGACCGTTTAACTCAAGCTGTTCATAGGCTAGGGAGTCTTTCAGGTACTCGGTTATTTCTTCCTGCTGTTCGCTGTCAAGCTGTCTGAACTCATTAACAGTGCTTGTACAGCCGTTCTGATACCAGTTCAGAAGCATATCCACAGTTTCCTTGTCAAGGTCGGCAAGGTCAGCGGAAACAACCTTGTTAAAGCCCTTTTTCATGACCTCCAGAGCCATATATTCATGGTTGCCGATGATGAAAACCGCATTCGGCATTTCCATTATTTTCAGAAGCGTCTTTATCGGGTGAGGCCCTCTGTCGAGGACATCTCCGAGAATGTACAGGGTATCATCATCTTTAAGGCTGATAAGGTCAAGCATTTTTATGAACTTGTCATATTCTCCGTGAATGTCGCTGATACAGTATATCATACAGTCTCCTTTGCCGGTCTGAAAAAATTGGTGTTGACTGTTATATATTATAACATATTCAGCATATTTTTTCAAGTAAAAAAGCCTGCACACTTTGTATTATGGGGATGTGCGATTGACAAGACAGTGCAATGGTGTTATAATTTTAAGTACAGTTATCTGAGGTAAAATACCGAAGCCAGTCTGAAAACAGGAGGCCTACGATGTCAAAGCGTGACAGAAGCAGACCCAGTCTGAAAAATATAAGAAATGTACAGATATTAATGATATTAGGGTATGCCGTTATTGTAATTGCTGCCCTTGTTATTGTCTCAAGGCTTGCTATTGACAAGAACGATGAGGTTATGAAGGATCAGGCGGTAAACCTTACGTCATCGCTCAATGTGCAGATGAAGCTGAATATGGACAGCTACCTGTCCCGAATGGAAACTATCGCTACGCTTGCCTTCGGAGAGGAGAGCTCATATACCTATGATGCAACCGACCCGAATAATGATGAGTTTGAAGCGATCAATACGGAGAAGGTCATCACGGACAGGCTTTACAGTCTGTGTATTATGGAGAACTTTGTCGATTACGGAATAGTTTACCGCAATAACAGAACAGTCGGCAAAATATCAAACGGCACAGCCACGCTTTTCGGAGACAAGATATTTACAGAGCTCAGCTCCATGATAACCCGTCCCCGTACCAATGACGGCTGGTCTACAGGCTATCAGAATGATTTTAAGCGTATCTATTATGTTAAGCAGGTTCACGATAATGCAGTGCTTGTAATATCGTTCTATGCAAGCGAGCTTGATGCGGTCTTTGACAATCCCGAATCTCTGAAGGATATGAAGATACGTCTTGTAAACAGCTCCTATGATATGATCTATTCCGAGGACAGCAATGAGATAGGAAGGGCTCTTCCCGATGAGATAAAGACCCGTGTTAAGGGGCGTTCCTCTGCGGCGGTAATGGACGATGAGTACCTTGTATCCGTCAACAGCTGCGGAGACTGGTTTGTTGTCTGTTCTATACCCTCGGAAAGTCTGCTGGGTGAAAAGGCTGAGATAACCAAGTTTATTTATATCACTGCATTTATTGCCGCAATCATAGCGGTACTGGGCGGATTTGCCTTCTCCTACAGGCTTATAAAGCCTATAAAGAGAATAGTTACAACTCTTGATGCCAAAGCAAGCGTTGACCTGCTTACAGGTGTGTTCAATAAGCTCTCTTTTGAGGAGTACGCAGGTAATGCGCTTTCAAATTCTCTTGAAAGCGAAATGCACGCACTTATTATCCTTGACATTGACAACTTCAAGGGTGTAAATGATACCCTCGGTCATGCCTACGGTGACAGCGTTCTCAAAAAGACAGGTGAGATACTCCGTGAGACATTCTCGGAGGACGACTATCTCGGACGAATCGGCGGAGATGAGTTCTGCGTGCTTGTAAATACCCGCTTTGATGACAGCGGAAAATTCAGGCAGTATGTCAGGGAAAAGTGCGAGGAGCTCTGTGAGAAGTATCACAATAACTACACAGGAAAAGACAACGGCTATAAGATATCTGCAAGCATCGGTGCGGCATTCTCGCCTGAAAGCGGCACAAGCTTTGCAGAGCTTTATTCGGCTGTTGATAAGGCACTCTACCGTTCAAAGAAAGCAGGAAGAGACACCTATACTTTCTATGAGCCTGCTAAGGAAAGCGAGGGAGAGCAATGATCCTGAAAACAATTGCAGCTGCTGTGACCTCGGCGGTTATGGTGCTTGCTGTTACCTCATGCTCTGCCAAGCCCGTAGTGCGTGACCAGACCGAACAGACTATCATAACACTCTCATGGTGGGGAAACGATTCAAGAAATGAGTATACCCTGAAAGCCGTCGAGCGCTTTGAGCAGCTTCACCCCGATATAAAGGTCAAGTGCAATTACTCGGAGTGGTCGGGCTATGAGGCAAGAAGTCAGGTGCAGATGATCTCAGGCACTGAGGCTGACGTTATGCAGATAAATGTCGGCTGGCTCAGCCAGTATTCGGCGGACGGAAACGGATACCTTGATCTTGAAACGGTCAGGGACACGGTGGACTTGTCAAACTTCACTGATGAAATGCTTCAGTACGGCCGACGAAACGGTGTCCTGAACGCTATTCCGATAGCTATGAATGCCGAAACTCTTTACATAAACAAAACGATCTATGACAAATACGGACTGGATATTCCGACCACATGGGAGGACCTGTTTGATGCGGCAAAGGTGCTCTCGAAAGACGGCATTTATCCTATATCGGGAGCTGATAAATCGCTGTGGCTTTATTGTATCACCTATGCGGAGCAGCAGTCGGGCAGGCAGATATTTGACGGCGAAAGCAAATTCTCCTTCACTGCCGATGACCTGAAAACTATGATAGATTTCTACTGCCGTCTTGTAAATGAGAAGGTAATGCCGAAGGTTGAGGACTTTCAGCGGTTCAATCTTGACAATGGCTCGTATGCGGGACTTGTGGCATGGGTAAGTGATGCGCTCAATTATTTCAAAGAGCCTATCGCCGCAGGGAATGAGATAGTTGCAGCGCCGTACACAGCGCTGTCCTCCGAGAGAAGCGGTGAGGGCTGGTATGCAAAGCCTGCAACGCTCTATGCTGTCAGCAAGAACACCGAGCACCCAAAGGAAGCCGCAGAGCTTCTGGACTTTATGCTCAACAGCCACGAGTGGGCGGAGCTTCAGGGTGTTGAAAAGGGTATCCCGATAAGTGCCAGTGCAAGGCAGTACTTAGATGACATCGGACAGTTAAACGGTCTGCAGTATGAGGCATCACTGGTTATGGAGACAAACACTCTCATAAAGCCGATGAACTCTCTTGTTGAGAATGCAGATATTTACAACGAGTTTATAGCCGCCTGCGACCTTGTCCTGTTTGATAAGACAACCTCAGACGAAGCTGCCGCACAGCTTTATGAGACATATTCCCGAAACTACGAAATGGCAGACTGATAAAAAAGACACTTCTGTTATGAAATGCTCCCCTTTTGTTAGACA
>DGRP01000094.1 GCA_002391065.1 Ruminococcus sp. UBA4385
AACGAGAACATCTTCAGAATGGAGCAGTTCAATAAGGCAAGAGGCGGCTCGGGACTTGAGAATGTTATCCTCTACGGCTTCATTGAGGATTACATCAAGCTTGTTGATGCACTTGACGGTCTTGATATTCACGCTTCGGTTCTGGGTGTGCCTGCACAGATCACAGGATATGAGAACTTCGAGTTCACAGTGTTTGCAAATGCGATCGGTGCTCTGTACAGAAGAAATAAGCAGACAGAGCGTATTAACCTCCTCGAGGTCGACCAGTCCACAGGTAAGGGCGGCTCCTCGGGTATGGGCTCGATGATGGTGACAGCCGGCGTTTTCGTTGCAGCAGCCGCAATTCTTGTTACCGCTGCTACATTGATCTTTAATATCAGAGAGAGTTCGATCCAGAAAGATATTGATACAAAAAAGAAGGAAATCAAGAAGGAAGAGGAAATCAAGAAGAAAAATCAGATCCTTCACAATCAGAAGGATATCCTTCAGGCTTATTCCGATTACGTAAATGCAGCTAATTCAGCACTGAAGTCTCTGCCGAAGATCAAGCAGGATAACCTTGATAAAATCGACGAAGTTCTTTCGGAGTGCTATCATAAGGGCCTTACATACAATCTGGATACAGGCGCAATTCAGTTTTCAGATCTCAGATTTGAAACTCCTGATCAGATCAATACTGTTATTGATAATCTCTTTGCTCTCGGACTGTTTGAGTCTGATATCGACTACAGCGGATATACGGTCGAAGAACCGGAAGAAGACGATGATAGCGAAGAAAACGATGAAAAGGCTAAGTATCCTGTAGTCGTAAGCTCGATTACGATGTATCTGAAAGGAGAGGCTGAATAATGAAACTTAATTACCGTGATAAAGTAATACTTATTGTACTTTCGGTTTTACTTGTCCTTGTCGGAGGCTTCATGCTTTTTGTAAAGCCTGCAATGGACGACTGCAATAAAGCAAGCGATGAGCTCGAGGCTAAAAAGGTTGAGCTCGCAGACCTTAAAGAACAGAACAAAAAAGATGCAAACCTGAAGAATGAGATCAAGGAGCTCAAGACTAAGACCAATGAGGTCGCAGCTAACTTCTATGATTATCAGATAGGCTACGACGCAAACAAGACTGTTTACGATCTCTTCGGTGCAGAAGGTGTTGATATCGACGCAAGTTCAATGCAGATCTCAACCTACGGAAGCACAGTTCTCAGCCCATATCTTTACAATACAAAGCTTACATGGACTGATATGGATATGAGCGTAGATTCCTACAATGAGATGAACAATAAAGACGCGAAAGCAGCTGATAAAGCAGCAAAAAATGAAAATGCAGCAACCGCAACAGATCCGACAGCTGCAGCTTCTATGGCAGCGATTGGATGCTATCAGATCAATGTAGAATTTACATCAAGCTATGAGGGCTTTAAGAAGTTTGCTCAGAATATCACAACTACCAGAGAAAAGTCTATGGTGATCAAGAGTATAACAATTGATGATGTAAACGGAATGAGCGAAGAAGAAGCCGGCGAAGAGCATGAGGAAAATGTTGGCAAGATCAGCGGAACTATGCAGCTCCAGATGATCGTTCTTAAGAAGATCGCTGATTAATAAGACTAAATATGGCAGGAAAAGCCGTATATCTTTTCCTGCCAATTAGTGCTATATAAATGTTAAAATTTTTATCATCCTATTACGGGCTGATAATAAGGACAGCAATCGCAACCAAACGTAACCATGAGGGAAAGGTGGTAAAAATGAGTAAGGAAAAGAGGAAAGCAAATGCTAACCGATCCGGCGTCGTACTCGTAACTGCTGTTGGTGTTATTGTTATGATCACCATACTTCTTTCTGCTGTTATTCATTATGTTTCTGTAAACAAAGCACAGACAAATGATAATTATAAGAAAGAACAGGCGTATCTGACAGCCTCATCAACCGTTCAGAGTTTCGTTGCTCAGATCGAGCAGGATACTGCAGCTCCTGAATCGCAAGATAATACGGCTGCTTTATTAAAACAGAAAAAAGCTATCGAGAGTCTTCAGGCTCTTGCAAAGGCAAACAGCGGAAAGGGTACAACTACCGAGGTAAAGTATAACGGCGAGGACGGAAAGGCTGATGCTCTCGGTACTACTACCATTACGATCAAGACAAACAACGGAAGCGAAACAGACCTCGTTCTGCTCGCAAAAACAACTTATGCAGGCCATACTGAGCAGGTTGCAGCTCATATTTCTACAGCAACAAAGAGAAAGCCTGCAGATCTGAACAACTGTATCGAGCTTACAGGTGATCATGACCAGAACTACGATAACCTTAATGTTGTCGGCGATATGGCATGTCTGAATGATTCGACCTCCATCAGCTATAAATTTGCAAACAATGTAAATGTATACGGTTCGTATAAGATGGCAGGTTCTCTGTATCCCGGTCAGGAAAATTCCAAGGTGGTTCTTAAATCAGCTCTCTGGGACAGCACTCAGGGCTCATCAATGATAGTTACTGAGGGTATCTATTACTGGCTGGATTGTACATCTTCAAAGCTTAAGACAAACGACAACAGCTTTAACTACATCTGTACTGACGGCTGCATCAACTTTTCTGATACTAAAGGTAAAAAGTCCATAATCGGTTCTGCCGGCGGATTTGATGTTGATGCTTTCTGCAGCTATCTTTATGTTGGTAAAGAGGGCCTTGAGCAGTACGGTAATATGTGCGTTTATGCCGGCTCAGGAACGAATAAAGACGGCACAGCACGTAACGGTGATGCTTATTTTGACAATGAAGGCTCTGTAAATATTCACGGAAACCTTTATGTTGACGGCGACCTCTATATTGTTAAAAGACAGAATTCCACAACTATTACTGTAGATGGAAGCGTTTATGTAGGCGGAAGCGTTAAGATCCTGACAGCTGATAAATCAGCCGAAGCAATGGGTTGGGATCCTGCAAAGGGACAGTCTGTACCATATACACCACAACAAGTCATTTTAGGCACAACCGATCTTAATATCGGCGAAGCACCTCCGAAGTCGGGCAGAACTGAGAAGCCCGGTAGTTCCAAAGAGGACGGCACAATAGCTGCAAGAAACTTCTCAAATGATTATATTTACTCACCTGAGGATTTCTTCCTTACAGACGATACTTCACTTTCTCCTATAGCATCTACCTATAAGAGCTTCTACAACGGCGGAAACACTCTCACATTTGCTGACTTCAGAATGGAAGAGGATACTGCTTCTGACGGAAGTAAGGGTAAATATATCGGTGATGCATTCTTCAGATTTGTTGTAACCGATAGCTGTACACTTGATCCTAAGACTATACGTACATCGGGCGGCAATGATTCAACAGGCAAGGCTTATACATCTGACCTTGGCGGCCATTTCAGAACCTGCATAATTGTTAAGGATAAGGATATTGTTATCCGCCTCGGAAGAGGTTCTGAATGGGTTTGGGATGCTGCACAGGGTAAAAACATAGAGAAAGAGAAAAACGGTTTTTCATGGGATTCTCAGTACGATCCGCTGATCGTTGTTAAGAATGAGTCCGAAATGGTAACAGATTCTGAAACAGGCTCTGTAGACCATAAGTATAACTGCTACTTTGTTTCGGATTCAGGCACATCCTTTACAATCAACAGTACCCCTGATACGAATACAGGAAAGTATCTGCATTCATATCCCAGTGATTTCGTAAAGCCTTACTATCATATTGACAGTATTACTGTTCTTGATTATGATACATTTGTAAATGCATTTGATACAAATATCGTAAAGGGCAGCACGTGGAATCACGGAATGACTCCTAAGTCTGATTTTGTTATGAACGTTTCTGAAGTCGATGACGTAACGGCTGATACAGGCGTTAAGGCGTTCAAACCTGACCATGCAAGTATATTCTTCTTCATGGGCGAGGGTACAACATTTGAGGCAGGAAACAACTCTATCTTCCAGGGCTGCTGGTATTCACCTGATGCTACAGTCAATATCGCTACAGGCGGTATGAGTGGCTGGAACTTCTGCGACAGCGCAGGAAGCACAAAGTCAACTACCAGTCTTGGTGTCTGCAACATAGGCGTTGTCAACGCTGACAGCTTCGGAAGTAAAAACCTTGCATATTATGTATTTAATAAGCCTTCTGCTACATCATTGATGGCAGCAGCTAAGGGCGCAAAGGATAAGACCCTTAACGGCTTTAAGCTTGACAGATTTGATCATTATTAATGAGAGGAGCGTGCTTTTATGAAGCTTAATAAGCATAATAAAAAAGGCATGACGCTTGCTGAGTGTATCATCGCTATGGCTCTTCTTGGTATAATGTCTGCTATGCTGGTAACTGTTGCAGTTGCAGCTAAAAGACAGAATCTGAAAAATTATCAGAGATCACAGGAAATGTATGTCCAGTCCGCAAGGATCGAGACATACAATCCGGGACTTGTATCTGCTGATACATCAAGAATCAGAGTTAGTGCGTTGATCAGCAAGGCTGCCTCTGCATCCGGAAATGTATTCAATCTTTATGCAAAGCTCGGCGACTATGAGCTCAATACTACTACTTATGGATACAAGGCTTTGTCTACAGGTGTAAAGGATAAAGATGCGCAGTACACATTAAAGGCGCTTAAAAGCGAGTTCGGTACTGCTGTAGAGATCACTCCTAACGTTTCCAGAGGAGAGTATGTTATAAGGATATATAACTACTCAGGAACTGATCTGGATATGGAACTGTACACAGACCCTGAAAATGGCGGCACACTTTATGGCGCTGACGGAGCTTCGGCAGGAAATAACTATCCTAAAGAGCTTCTCAACGGTGGAATTGTTGAAATCGGCCTGAGAATCACAGCCTATGATGATATATTCAATCTTGAGCTTGGTGATATAGGCACTATTGAATTTGACAGCGGCTTGTTCGATGCCTTCTGTGAGACTGATGAATCGGGACACAGAACAGGATATGTAAGCATCTATATTGATAATAGCGGTCAGCTGCAAAGCAAGGAAAGCTATGAGGAAAATGTCACTACTTAAGGAGGGTGAATATAAATGAAAAAGAATAATAAAGGTTTCACCCTGGTAGAGCTTATAGTTGTTGTTGCTATCTTCGGAATTATTCTCGGTGCTATCCTGAATATTATCCGACCTACACAAGAGATCTATAACGATACAGATGAGACCATGCATACCAATACGATCGGTTCAGGTCTTGCTGAGTACATTGATGATGAGCTCAGATATGCTACAAATGTACTCGTGTTTGAAAACTATGCAGGCGTTCCTGAGGTTACCAATACAGGTTTAGTCGGCAACTATAAATGTGAGTTTACAAACTGTCTCGTACTTGACAACAGAAACCTCAGAGGCTCAAACCTCAAGGGCTTCTCAAGCAGTGCCGATACAGTTGCAAACAGAATGGGTGCAACAGGTGCTATCATCAAGGTAAGCAAGCTGAATACCGAGGGATTTAACTTCAATAACTCAGTAGTAGTTAAGGGAGTTGATTTCTACGATAAGTATAAGTTTGAATTCAATAAGTTTGATAAGGCTACCGATAAGATGTTTGATCTGGATTCAAAGGATAAGAAAACAGGTATATCAAGCAGCACAAATCTGACCTCGGTTGAAAACAATACAACAAACAAAGAAAAATTCAGAAGATGCCTGTATCTGAAGGTTCAGGCTTTCGTTCCTCGCTATGAAGGCGGAAAATATGTATTTACAAAGTCCAAGTTCAACAAGCTTACAGCGATAGACCTCATCAATATTAACATTAACAACGGTGATGAGTTCAATCTCCTCGGATCTCCTGATTTTTCTGTTCAAGGTGTAAATTTCTATTCTCTGTGTGGTACTGATCAGGCTTCTGCTCCTGCCGATGCTACTGACGGTCAGAAGTTATATTATGACACTGATGAGGATAACACCTATACTTATATTTTCTATAAGAAGGAATCCAGAGCAACAAAGCCTCAGTGTACATTGAAGTTCTATCGTGACATCACAGACCCCGATCAGCCCGGAGCTATGTATACTTCAGACAGAACTGCTCAGAAGGGTTCAACCTATAAGAACTTCCCGCTGCTTCCTGACAAGACAGGATACAAGCCCGGTTACTGGAAAGATCAGACTACCGGCGATAAAATTGATCCTTCCGCAGGATTCCTTATAACAGGGGATACAACCTTTATATGTATTTATGAGCCTGAAGAGGTTAAGCCGAGTCACGATGTTACTTATCTGAACTATGACGGCAGTGTGTATCAGACCGTTCCTGTAATGGAGACAGGAACCTGCCCTAACGGCATTACAGCGCCGTCTGATATACCCGAAGATAAGTATTTTATTGGTTGGGTATTGGTTGGCGACGAAAGCAAGACCCCATCGGATTGCGTAATGCCCGAAAACCCGGGTGCAGGTGCAGTGTTCTCCTTCAAGCCGAGTGTTGGAAACAACTATAAAGTTGAGTTCAGACCGGGCGGAGAAGGCACAGAGATCGATGATTCAAAAACAAAATATGTTAAGGTCGGAGACAAAGCGATCTGGACAGGCGAACCACCTGAGGCGCCAAGCGGAAAGGTGTTTGATAAGTTTGTACTTGAGGGTACAGGACAGAGTATGTCTGAGGTTTATGTAACGTCTGATTGTGTATTCTATGCAACATTTAAGGATGAAGTTGCTCCGGAAGAGCCGGAAGAGCCGGAAGAACCCGAAGAACCCGAAGAACCAACACCATCTGAAAGCACTTTAGATGTTCAGGTTGAAAAGATCAATAAGGATGCAGACTGGGGTGGCGGAAATGGACAGATATCCATTACGTTCAAAAATGCTTCATCTGAAACAATGAACAAAAAATACAAGTTCATTGTAACGCCACCTAGCGGAGTTAACATAACATCATTCAGTAATGCTTGGGGATTTGATGAAAGAATTAATAATTCCTTTGAGAATAACAGCATTGTATATATTGCTGATTGTAGCTATCACACTATTGCTCCCGGACAAAGCAAGACTTTGTCTATACAGTTAGGTATTTCAGGTGGAAGCCTTAATCCGTCAGGGTTTACATTGACTGTAGTAGAGATTTGACAATTTTCAAACATTTCACAGGCGGCTCAAATGAGCCGCTTGCTGAAAAGAACCCCCTGAGAAACCCTCAGGAGGCTCTTTTGAGCAAAACGTAAAGACAGCAAAAAAACAGCCGCCCCGTGCGGACGGCGTGATTTTTTTCATGTCATATTATCTGAACTGCATCTTTAAGGAGCTCTCTCATTCCTGTGAACTCCATGTACCAGTTCCCTATGATGTCGCCGTAAAGCGCTCCGACTGCTATCCCGACTGACAGGAACGGCCCGAATGCAAACTGCGATCCGCCGTTTATCTTTTTCAGGATAAGTCCGCCGATCGCTCCGCCGATAAGGCCTATGCCGAGCGCAACGAGTATTCCCTGTGTTCCGAGGAAGAGCCCCGCAGCAGCCATGAGGTAAACATCACCCATGCCCATAGCCCTCTCCTTTGAGATAAGCGCTATAAGCAGCAGCGGTACGCTTACACAGAATGCTCCGATAATGTGCGAGCTTATCGTAAGCTGAAAGTATTCGTCAGTCAGGAAGATTGAGGCAACTCCGAGAACTGCAATAAACAGACATACAAAGCTGTTTATAAGCTGAGTGTCCCAGTCCATGAAGAATACTACGATCAGTGCCGAGAACAGCAGGCAGCAAAGAATTGCAGGCCACAGGTTTACAATACCGTCAAAATGCCAGAACACAAACAGGTAGAGAAGTGCATTCAATGCCTCAACAACCGTGTATCTTGGCGAGATTTTAGCCCCGCAGGCATGACACTTTCCTTTAAGACAGCACCAGCTGATTATCGGGATAAGATCACGCTTCCTGATTTCGGTTCCGCAGGTCATACAGTGAGAATTGCGCTTGATAAGGCTTTCATTAAGCGGCAGTCTGTAAATGCACACGTTAAGAAAGCTTCCTATACAAGCACCGAAAATAAATACAAACACATAAATGACTAAGCTATAAATATCGTATTGAGTCATTTTACGTTCCTCCTTGAATAATAGGCTGGAACAATTATAGCACATTTTTCAGAAAAAGTAAAGCATAACTATAAAAAGGCAGCTTACCGCAGAAGCCGCCGTTCGCTTAAAATATTATCTGCGGAGACAGGAGTAATATTTATGAGAAACGGCCCAATAGGTCAATATCTTGTTCAGAAAGGCATGATCACCGAAGAACAGCTCAAGGACGTTCTTGAAAAGCAGAAAGAACGTAAGGGACAGCTCTTTGGTGACGTTATCGTAGACCTTAAATACGTTACAGACGTTCAGTTTGCACAGGTGCTCGCTGAGAGACTTAACGTTCCTTATGTAGACCTTGACAGTACTGAGCTTATACCTGATGTTGTAAAGCGTATCAACGAGCAGACTGCAAGAAAGTATACTGTTATTGCAGTCAATAAGGTAGGCAAGCGTCTTACAGTCGCAACTAATGACCCTATCAACTTCTATGTATTTGAGGACCTGCGTGTTCTTACAGGCTGCTCTATCGTACCTGTCCTTGCAACCAAGGCTTCTATCAACAGAGCGATCGGTAAAATGTACTCCGCAGGCAAGACAGACGCTATCGCCGATGAGGCTACTAAAGAGAAGGAAGAAGAGCTCGACCTCGAAGAACTCAAGGATATGTCTGAGGAGCGTATCGAGAATGCGCCTATCGTTAAGCTTGCTACGGCCATCGTTGAGAACAGCTTCCGTCAGCACGCAACAGATATCCATATTGAGCCTTTTAAGGATATGACAAAGATTCGTATCCGTGTAAACAGTGACCTTATTGAGCTTATGACCCTGTCAGCAGCGCTGCATACATCGCTCGTAACACGTTTCAAGATCCTCTCTGGAATGAACATCGCTGAGAAGAGAGTACCTCAGGACGGCCGTATGTCTCAGGTGGTTGACGGCACTACTATTGACCTTCGTGTATCTAATCTTCCTATGGTATACGGCGAGAAGATAGTTCTCCGTATCCTCGCAAGCGATGACTCCGTAAGACGTATTCAGGACCTCGGTATGACCGACTATAACTACGAGAGATTTGTATCCTGCCTGAAGGTGCCTCAGGGCGTTGTTCTTGTAACAGGACCTACAGGTTCAGGTAAATCTACTACACTTTATGCGGCTCTCGGTGAGATCGCAAAGCCTAACCTTAACGTTATCACGGTCGAAGACCCTGTCGAGAAGAAGATCAGAAATATTAATCAGTGTCAGATAAATGAAAAGGCAGGAATGACCTTCGGAGCTGCGCTTCGTTCTATCCTCCGTCAGGACCCTGACATTATAATGATCGGAGAGATGCGTGATACCGAGACTGCTGAGATCGGTATCAGAGCCGCTATCACAGGACACCTGGTTCTCTCCACACTTCATACCAATGACGCAGCTTCCACTGTAACAAGACTTGTGGACATGGGCGTTGACGCATACATGGTTGCGACATCACTTATCGGTGTCGTAGCACAGAGACTTGCAAAGGTGCTCTGCCCAGACTGCAAGAAGCAGACAATGTCAAACGATACGGATAATGAGCTGATGCAGATAGATCACTCTGTTCCTATCTATCAGCCGTGCGGCTGTCCTAAGTGCAACAACACAGGCTACACAGGCCGTACAGCTATCCACGAGATCCTCCTTGCTACACCTAAGATGAAGGAGATCATCGCTGCAGGTGCAAAGTCAGAACAGATACAGGAGCTTGCCAAAGAAGAAGGCTGCCGCCTGCTTCGTGACAACGTATCCCAGCTTGTACAGAAGGGTGTTACATCAATGGATGAGCTTGTTCGTGTAACATACGCAGTATAATCAATATTTTGTGACTGCTAGGCAGCACTCGAAATAAAAATAATATCTTTATTATATGGAGGTAGATCATTATGGCAATCAACATTAACAAGATTCTTGACGAGGCAAGGGCTCTGGGCTGCTCCGACCTGCACTTTACAGTCGGTATTCCCCCTATCGTTCGTCAGGGCGGTAACCTCAGAAAGCTTTCGTCTTATCCTGATATGACCGAGATCGAAATTCAGGACATCTGCAAAGACATCTGTAACGAGAGACAGCTCCAGCAGGTTAAAGACCACATAGATACCGACCTTACTTATGTATCAAGCAGAGGCTTCCGTCACCGTGTTAATATCTATCGTCAGAGAAATAACACAGCTATCGCTTTCCGTCTGCTGAGAAACGATATCCCGACACTTACCGACCTCGACCTTCCGCCTGTACTGGCAGAGTTCGCTATGCGTCCCCGTGGACTTGTTCTTGTAACAGGCCCTACAGGTTCAGGTAAGTCAACAACACTTGCTGCAATGATCGACCATGTTAATATCCATAAGTCGGCACATATCATCACAATTGAGGACCCTATCGAGTATATGCACGCTCACAAGAGATGTATGGTAAACCAGAGAGAGATCGGCCCCGACGTACCAAGCTTCTCAATGGCTCTGAGAGCTGCCCTCCGTGAGGACCCCGATATTATTCTCGTAGGAGAAATGCGTGACTTCGAGACTATCGAAGCTGCCGTAACCGCAGCCGAGACAGGACACCTTGTTATGAGTACCCTTCATACAACGTCCGCACCTTCCACCATCGACCGTATCATCGACGTTTTCCCTGCACATCAGCAGCACCAGATCAGAACTCAGCTCGCATCTGTACTTGTAGGTATCTGTACTCAGACACTCTGCCGTACAATGGACGGTACAAGCCGTGTAGCTTGCTGTGAGATACTGAACGCTACCGATAACATCAAGGCAATGGTTCGTGACGATAAGGTACACCTTATCAGCTCGGCAATGCAGACAGGTAAGGCACAGGGAATGCAGACTATGGACCAGGAGCTTGCAAAGCTCGTTCGTTCCAAGACGATCTCTATGGACGTTGCACTCGAGAAGTGCGTAAACCCTGCTGACCTCAAGAGATTTATCGCAGGCTGATAATTAATATTCCAATTAAAGGGGAACGGTTTTTGTTCCCCTTTTCTATCGGGAGGAAATATGGAAAGAATAAAAAAGCTTTTTCCGCAGGATAAACACCTGAGATTGAGTGTCATATTCTTTGCACTGGGGTTGGTAGTAAGGGTGGTTCTGTTTATCTTGTCAGATATATCTTCTTTTTCGGTTGATACATATGGAAGACCGGATAAAAACCTCGGTGGGATGGCAACATTGCTTGCCGTCGGAAACCCGATACTTGTTTTTATATCAATGTTCATTATCAACGCAGTGGGAAAGATTATCGGAACAATAGTTTCGACATTGACCTCAACAATTATATGCCAGCTCATTAACCTTGCTGCTGATATTCTTATTCTGACAGCATTTTATAAGCTTGACAAGTGTTTCAGCCCGACTGTAAAGTTGTTCTCAACAATATATGCGCTCAGCTATATCATAGGTCTTGTATTTGGCGGATTGATCTTTTTTCAGGTGCCGTTTAATATGCTTACTTTGATAGCGGCGTTCACATTTTATAGGTACAGAGTGCCTGAGATCGAAGCTGAAAATGAAGAAGGACTGAGTGAATAACTCAGTCCTTTTTATGTGCCCTTTCGGGGTCGTGCCAGACGTTATTATAAAGGAACACTATCACCGCCATAGCGATAATGATAAAGTATCCGAGGAAGCTCCAGCCGTCGGGAATATCTCCGAAGAGGAAAAATCCGAGGGTAGTTGTAAAAATAAGCTGTGAGTAATCATATACGGATATTTCCCTCGCAGGTGCGTGAGAGTATGCCGCAGTTATAGTGAACTGTCCTCCTGCCGCCGCAGCACCTGCACCCAGCAAGCAGAGAAACTGCTTTGTGCTCATAGGCTCATAGCTCATTATCATGAACGGCAGCGTCAGCAGACAGGAAAAAGCCGAAAAGCAAGCCACTATCAGCGGACCTTTTACCTTGTGGTTTCCAAGGTATCTTACGCAGGCGTAGGCAAGTCCTGCGCCCATTCCGCCGAGAAAGCCAACTATTGCAGGAAAGAGATCCGAGTTTGAAAAGCTCGGCTTTATAATGAAAAGGCTTCCGCCGAATGCCCCAAGTATCGTCAGAAGCTGTACAAAGGTCAGCTTTTCCTTTACAACTATTATCGAGAACACCACCGCAAAAAACGGCGACATTTTATTCAGCATTGAAGCGTCAGACAGCTTTAAGTGGTCTATCGCATAGAAATTACCGATCATTCCGAGCGAACCTGCCAGACAGCGCACAAACAGTGCAAACCTGGGCTTGTGCCCCTCAACCCTGAGTGGGATCTTGTTCTTCACCATAACTCCTATCGCAAACCACAGTGCCACAAAGTTTCGGAAGAACGTTTTCTGCATAGTGGGCAGATCTCCTGCCATACGCACAAACGCAAACATAAACGCAAAGCTGAACGCCGACAGAATTATATAGATGATACCGAGATACTTTTTCTTAACTGCCAATCTATCACCTTAATTCTGTTTCCTGTTCATATATTCGTGTTCCTCGGTCAGATGTCCGATAAGCTGTGAGAGCGTCCAGTCTTTGTTGTGCTCCGTAACTGCCGCTTTGAGAGGTATCTTCGCACCAAGCTGACGCAGCCGGCTCACAAACTGCCTGAGAGCAGTATCATCAAAGCCCGATATAACAAGCACCTCATCACTGACGGTAATATCCCGTCTTCCGCTGAAGGAGAACCCGTTCAGCCCGAAAAATGCTCCGACCTTTTCAGCGCCCTGTTCAGCAGAGGCGCTTATCATTTCTGCTCTGTCAGCCGAGCAGGCAGCCTCGACAAGCTTTTTCTTCTCCTCATCAAGGTTTACGCAGAGCACCTGTCTTTTTACTGTATCTCTTATCCTTGCTTTCATTTTCCGGACTTCTTTGCATCGTTTTCTCTGATCTCAACTCGTCTGATTTTTCCGCTGATAGTCTTCGGAAGCTCCTCAACGAACTCAACTATTCTCGGATATTTGTACGGTGCAGTAGACTTCTTAACGTAGTTCTGAAGCTCCTTAGCAAGCTCGGGTGAGCCTGTGTAGCCGTTAGCAAGCACGATAGTTGCCTTTACAACCTTACCTCTGATGGGGTCATCTGCTGCCGTGATAGCACATTCAAGCACGCTTGGGTGCTCCATGAGTATGCTCTCTATTTCAAACGGTCCGATACGGTAGCCCGAAGCCTTTATAAGGTCATCAGTTCTTCCCACATACCAGAAGTACCCGTCCTCGTCACGGTAGGCTGTATCGCCTGTGTGGTAAACACCGCCTCGCCAAGCGTTATCGGTGAGCTCCTTGTTGCGGTAGTACTCCTTGAAAACAGCAGGGTGTTTGCCCCTCTCGGTGCGGATAATTATCTCTCCTGTTTCATTTGCAGGACAGGACTTGCCCTCCTTGTCGATGATATCCACATCATAAAGCGGAGACGGCTTGCCCATTGAGCCGGGCTTCGGCTTCATACCGAAGAAATTAGCCACTACAACAACAGTCTCCGTCTGCCCGAAGGCCTCCATAAGGTCAAGACCTGTGTACTTTTTCCACTGGTTGAACACCTCGGGATTGAGCGCCTCACCTGCGATAGTCGAATATCTCAGGCTTGAAAGATCGTAGTTTTCAAGCCCTGCCTTTATGAAAAACCTGTACATGGTCGGCGGAGCGCAGAAGGAGTTCACCTCGTACTTTTCAAGCACTGAGAGCATTTTTGCAGGATCAAACCTGTCAAAGTCATATACGAAATTAACAGCGCCGAGTGCAGTCAGCCCGTACATTTTTCCCCATGCACACTTGCCCCAGCCGCTTTCCGAAACCGTCAGATGAACGCTTGTCTCGTCAAGGTGATGCCAATGCTTTGCCGTGATGAGGTGTCCTGCCGCATAGGAATGAGCGTGCAGCACCATTTTAGGATAGCCCGTTGTTCCCGAGCTGAAATAAGCGAGCATAGGGTCATCACGTTTTGTGTCACGTCTTTCAAACGTGGTGGGGTACTTTTCTATCTCAGCGAGGAAATCCGTCCAGCCCTCCTTAGAGCCGTGACAGACGAATTTCTCCTGCATATCGTCATATTCTTCCAGCGCTGCATCTATATGCTCAGTTACCTTGTCCTCGAGGGTCGCAAATATGTACTTCACACTTGCCGCCTTGAAGCGATATATGTAGTCCTTTTTCATAAGCTGGCAGGTAGCAGGAATAAGCACTGCACCTACCTTCATAAGGCCGTAAGCCACAAACCAGAACTCATAATGGCGTTTGAGCACAGCCATTACCATATCGCCCTTCTTAACGCCGTGAGCGATAAGCATATTAGCAGTCTGATTGCTCTTCTCAACGAACTCACGGTAGGTAAACTTCTTCTCCTCGCCGTTCTCCCCGAGCCAGTGCATAATAGTCTTGTCAGGCATTTCTTCGCCTATCCTATCAAGAATATCATAGGCAAAGTTAAAGTTATCGTCAAGTGTCAGCTCAGCAAAATTCAGCACTCCGTTCTCATCGAAGCCCTCTTTAAGAAACTGCTTGTAAAAAGTTCTGATATCGAATCCCATGTTCTTACTCCCTATCTGAAAAGCTTCGTCAGCTCTTCGGGTCTTGAAATTATTATGTCAGCACCTGCTGTTTCGAGCTCCTCATGTCCACGGAAGCCCCATTCACAGCCTATGCACTTTATTCCTGCATTATGAGCCGTTATCACATCAACGTCGGAATCGCCCACAATAAGCGTTTGAGCCGCCTCAGCCCCAAGCTCTGCCAGAATGTCATTAATGATAGCAGGATCGGGCTTTGTAGGCACGCCCTCACGCTTTCCGAGCACCATATCAAAGCACCCCTCACCGAAAATGCTCCGAACAATAAAGCCTGCAAACTGATCGGGCTTATTGGATGCCACAGCTATCTTAATGCCCTTTTCTTTCAGAGATTCCAACACCTCGGTAATACCCTCATAGGGCTTTGTCTTGTCAAGGCAGCGCCTCTGATACTGCTCAGCAAACCGAGCGTGAAAGCTCTCTATATTCTTTTTAGTTCTCATACCCTCGGGCAGAGCTCTCTCGATAAGCTTTGCGGTTCCGTTGCCCACAAAGTGCTTGTAGGTCTCGTAGTCAAAGCAGGGGAGACCCTCCTCCTCAAGGACGAAATTTACCGAATCCCCGAGGTCAAATATCGAGTTGACGAGCGTGCCGTCAAGGTCAAATATCACAAGTTTATACATCATAACCTCTTTATAATTAAAGTTACAGATATTATACCGCCCTTTTATGTATTGGCTGTGAACATTAAAACGAATATTCATTAATTCCGCTGATTTAAATTGTTAAAGCACAGCTCGAAAAATGCAAAAATAGTCCGCACCCGATAAAGGTGCGGACAATAAATCTATACATTATTTTGCCTTTGTTCTGATCTCCTCGTCAAGCTTGGCCACAAGCTCGTCAACAGGCATATTTGGTATCTCTCCTTCTTTTCTGGAGCGAACCGTTACAGTGTTGGCTGCAACCTCGTTATCACCGATGATAAGCATATAAGGCACTCTTGCGAACCTTGCGTTCTTGATCTTCGGGCCGATGTTTGAGTCTTCATCGTCAACCGTTGTTCTGATGCCCATATCCTCAAGCCTTTTTGAGAGGGCATAAGCGTAGTCGTTATGCTCGGGCTTGATAGGCAGCAGTCTTACCTGCTCGGGAGCGAGCCACAGCGGCAGCACACCTGCATATTTCTCAATAAGCAGAGCCAGCGTTCTCTCGTAGCAGCCGACAGATGTTCTGTGAATGATGTAAGGCATCTTCATCTTGCCGTCCTTGTCAACGTACTCCATGCCGAATTTCTTAGCTATCTGCATATCTATCTGAATGGTGATGAGCGTATCCTCCTTGCCGAATACGTTCTTTATCTGAATGTCAAGCTTCGGTCCGTAGAAGGCAGCCTCATCTATACCGATCTCATAGTCAAGGCCTATATCGTCGAGTATCCTCTTCATAGCACCCTGAGCTTCGTCCCACTGCTCAGCAGTACCCTCGTACTTGTTGTTCGGGTTAGCAGGATCCCACTGCGAGAATCTGTAGCTTACGTCCTCAGCAAGACCGATAGTTTCCAGACAGTACTTAGCCAGATCAAGACAGCCCTTGAATTCCTCCTCGAGCTGTTCGGGTCTGATGATAAGGTGACCCTCAGAGATCGTGAACTGACGAACTCTGATAAGGCCGTGCATCTCGCCGCTGTCTTCTTTTCTGAAGAGGGTAGAGGTCTCGCCCAGTCTCATAGGCAGGTCTCTGTAGGAACGCTTTCTGTTCAGGAATACCTGATACTGGAACGGACAGGTCATCGGCCTGAGAGCGAAGCACTCCTTAGTCTCATCATCGGGGTCTCCCAGAATGAACATTCCGTCTCTGTAGTGATCCCAGTGTCCCGAGATCTTATAAAGCTCTCTCTTAGACATATACGGAGTCTTTGTGAGCTGATAGCCTCTCTTGTACTCCTCGTCCTCTATCCAGCGCTGGAGTGTCTGAATGACCTTAGCACCCTTAGGCAGCAGTATCGGCAGGCCCTGACCGATGTAGTCAACGGTCGTGAAGTATTCAAGCTCACGTCCAAGCTTGTTGTGGTCACGCAGTTTAGCCTCTTCCATCTGCTTCAGATGAGCTTCGAGCAGGCTTGCCTTCGGGAATGCAGTACCGTAGATACGGCTCAGCTGTATACCGTCCTCGGCCTTGCCCCAGTAAGCACCCGTACACTGAGTCAGCTTGAAAGCCTTGACAGGTGCAACGCTCATAAGGTGAGGGCCTGCACAAAGGTCGATGAAATCGCCCTGCTTGTAGAAGGAGAGCACCTCGCCCATTTTGTTGTGCTTTTCGATGAGCTCTACCTTGTATTTCTCGTTTCTCTCCTTCATAAGAGCGACCGCCTCATCGTAAGGCAGCTCAAATCTTTCAAGCTCGTAGCCCTCTTTAACGAGCCTTTTCATCTCGGCTTCGATCTTTTCAAGGTCGGCAGGAGCAAAAGGCTTTTCAACCTCAAAGTCATAGTAGAAGCCTGTCTCGGTAGCAGGGCCTCTTGCAAGCTTTGCCTCGGGATAAAGATTCTTTACAGCCTGAGCCATAAGATGTGCAGCTGTATGCCTGAATGTCTCAGCACCCGACTTTGATTCAAAGGTCATTACCTCAAATTCGCAGCCGGAGTCAACGACTGTTCTGAGGTCCTTTACCTCTCCGTTTATCTTTACGCAGCAGGCAGCCTTGTAAAGACCCATTCCGATCCCCTTGATGATCTCGGAAGCAGGCTGAGCGCTCTCTATCTGCTTTACCGAGCCGTCTTTAAGCTTTAGTTCGATCATTTTTTTTACCTCCTGAAAAATTTTAGTCTGTATTAGTGCCCTTTGAGGGCTTATTTACTATTCATAAACGAAAGAAGATTTGTGTATCTTGTCACATACATATATGCCCACACGCATATCAGCCCGACACTCAGTATTGTGAGAACATCTCCCATTATGCGCCTTGCTGTTTTGCCGATCACACGGGTCTTTTTCCCGTCTTTTGCCTTTATTACGGAAAGCTGTGCGAAAAACGTCGAAAACCAGTAAGACCCGATCCAGAACAGCACAAAGGTCAGAAAACCCTGCAGCTCGGAGATCACACTCGTGTAGGTTATATAAGTGATATATCCGCAGCAGCTGAGACAGGCAATTGAAATCACATAGCAGATAATTGCCGGTACTCTTCTTTTTCTCATAAAATCCTCCTCAATAAAAAATCCCGTGAGAAATAAAATCTCACGGGACGAAAAAATTCGTGGTTCCACCCTGATTCGCACAGAACAATGCCCTGTGCCTCATTATCCCGATAACGCAGGGCTGCGGCGTGTATTAAACGCACTCGGAGGCGGTGTCCCTGTTCGCTGCACCTGCTCTGCTTTCAGCCTCGGCAAAGCTCTCTGGAAGATGTTTCTGCAAATGGGCTTCCTCGTCATAGATTTCACTATATCTATGGCTATTCTACCACCATTTTACCGACTTGTCAAGAGAGCGTACTGAAAAATTTAAAAAAATGTAATAATGAGAGGAAAATACCTTGACAAGAAAGCGATTTTGTTATACAATAATATTATGCATTATAGTTTTTATATACTGGGGGACTATGGTTCTCTTTTTTATAAAATTACTTTTGCAAATTTGTATCTTTACAATTTAATATGGGTGGGTATTTTTTGATGTTAATATTATTAACGGAAGAAAATATCCATACTTTCTAAGAAGGAGGAAAGCTATACATGGGAACAGTAACTGCGATACTGCTATGTTTAGTTGCTCTTGTTCTTGGTGCTGCGGTAAGCGGCTTGCTCTGCTATAAGCTTGGATACAAAAACCGTCAGAAGACGGCCGAGATGCAGATAGGCTCCGCTGAAAAAGAAGCTGAAAGAATAGTTGATTCGGCAAAGAAGGAAGCCGAGTCAATGAAGAAGGAAGCACTTATCGAGGCTAAAGATGAGATTCACAAGTCTCGCCAGGAAACAGAGAAAGAATTAAAGGACAGAAGGTCCGAGGTCTCCAGACAGGAGAGAAGGATCCAGCAGAAGGAAGAGTCTATCGATAGAAAGCTGGATAACATGGAGAAGAAGGAAGAAACCCTCAACAAGAAGCTGAAAAAGGCTGATGAAAAGCTGGAGGAGGCCGACAGGATCAAGAAGTCCCAGCTCGATATGCTTGAAAAGATTTCGGGCTTCAGTATCGATCAGGCAAAGGATTACCTTCTTACTCAGCTTGATGAACAGCTCACTCACGAGAAGGCTGTAAGAGTCATGAATTATGAAACTCAGGTCAAGGAGGACTGCGAGGCAAAGGCAAGGCAGTATATTTCGCTGGCAATTGCAAGATGCGCCGCAGATCAGGTTTCTGAGGCTGCTGTATCGGTAGTGGCACTGCCTAATGATGACATGAAGGGCAGGATCATCGGCCGTGAGGGAAGAAACATCAGAACGATCGAGACACTTACAGGTGTTGACCTCATTATTGATGATACTCCCGAGGCAATTACTATTTCATGTTATGACCAGGTAAGAAGAGAGGTCGCAAGGATCGCTCTTGAAAGACTTATCCAGGACGGACGTATTCATCCGACAAGGATAGAGGAAATGGTCGAGAAGGCAAAGAGAGAGGTAGAGCAGAAGATCAAGCAGGAGGGCGAAAGAGCTGTGCTTGAGACCAATGTTCACGGCCTTAATCATGAGCTTATCAAGCTTCTCGGAAGACTTCGCTACAGGACAAGCTTCAGACAGAACGTACTTAATCATTCTATTGAGGTTGCACATCTCGCAGGAATGATGGCATCTGAACTGGGTGTTGATGCAAACCTTGCAAGAAGAGCAGGTCTGCTTCATGACATCGGTAAGGCTCTCAGCTATGAAATCGAGGGCTCGCACGTTCAGATCGGTGTTGATGTATGTAAGAAGTATAAGGAAAGCGCTGAGGTTATTCACGCTATTGAGGCTCACCACGGTGATGTTGAGACCAGAACTGTAGTAGCTGCACTTGTACAGGCTGCTGACGCTATAAGCGCTGCAAGACCCGGTGCAAGAAGCGAGAACTATGAGAACTATATCAAGAGACTTGAAAAGCTTGAGGAGATATGCAGTTCTTATGACGGCGTTGAGAAGTCATTTGCTATTCAGGCGGGTCGTGAAGTCAGAATTATGATTCAGCCTGAGAAGATCAACGACGAGAAGATGGTACTCGTAGCGAGAGAGATTGCCAAGAGAATAGAGACCGAAATGGATTATCCGGGTCAGATCAAGGTAAATCTTATTCGTGAGAGCAGAGTAGTTGAGTATGCAAAATAGCTTGAAACAAAAAGCGGACGGAATTCTGTCCGCTTTTTTAATAACTCCGTGAGGAGGAGAAAAATGTCAAAAAAAATTGAAAATAAAAAAGAACGAAAGCACCTTTTCGGTACAAGCGAAAAGAGTGACTTCATACTTAATATGTCGGAGGAGTCCGCACAGAAAATGAGTGGAATATACGGATTGATCTGCATAGCTTTTCTGTGTGCTATGGCGATACCGTACTATTTCACACAGAATATAGTGTATGGCGAGGACAAGGAAATAGGAAGAACACTTTATCTGAATGAGAAGTTCATATTCTTCATATCGACAGCCGTTCTTATAACTGGTTTTGTCGGCTTTATTATCTTTATGGTAAGCTGTATGAAAAAGCAGGTGCTTTTAGAAAGAAATAAAGCATTGTTCCTGCCTGTGCTGATACTTGCGGTAACGCTGGTGTCCTGTCTGGCATCGGGAGAGATCTTCACCGCCTTTTACGGCTATCTGGACAGGTCTGAGGGTATGCTTACTATCATAGGCTATTGGGGTCTTTTTGCGGCAGGCTTGTCTGTAACAAATGCTGACAGACGTCTGCACATCAGTGATACGTTCGTAGGCTTCGGCATTTTCCAGAGCCTTGTGGGCATCCTGCAGGTGATACCTGCGACTGCAAAGATAGTTCCAAATTACTTTAAGGATGTTTTCTATGGCTTTTCAGATGATAAAAGCGGTCTGATATTCAATTCTGAAACAAAGCTTTACTACACAAGAGAGTATATTCCTACGGGCTTTGTGTGCTCGCCTCATGCGCTTGCGGCAGTGCTTACGCTAACCTTTGCGCTGGCGCTTATCGGCTTTGTGTATGCAGAGTCTAAGGGCAGACGCATTTTCTGCGGCGCAGGAGCGCTTCTTATGTCGGCTGTGATGGTTCTTACCTGCACGCTGACAGCAGTGGTAGGACTTGGAACCGTGCTGCTTATTACATTGGTGATAACAGCAATCAAGGCAGGCAAGGAAAAAGCAAAGAAACCAATAGCTGTTTGCTGTGCTGCACTGGTTGCAATAGGGGCAGTTTTCGGAGCGCTTGCAGCAGCAGGGAAGTTCAGGCTGCTTGATGAGCGTCTTATCTATCATGACAGCTTCGACAGACTTTCGATCTCGGACGTCGACCGTAATAAAGAGAGCGAGTGGATATACTCATACCTTTGGGATAACGGCTCGTATGTCATCGAGCAAAACCCGCTGTTCGGTGTCGGTCCTGATAACTGGTCGAAAATGGTTTCGCAGTACGGACTTGACATAGACCGCAGCTACAACGAGTTTATCGACATTTTCATGACCAGAGGTATCTTTACTCTTGTACTGACCTGCCTGTTCTGCATCTTGACGCTGATAAAGGGCTTCAGGACGCTGGCGGCCTTCATTTCAGGAAAAGCCCGCGCAGCAGATGCGGCATTCATGGTCGCAGTTACAGCTTATCTTGTGCAGTCGGTGTTCAATATAAGCTCAGTAACATCAACTCCGTACTTCTTCCTGATACTGGGCTTGGTATGGAGCAGGGAAGCGCTCGGCAAGGTGAAGAAAGAAGCATAAACAAAAACGGAGAGCACAAAGCTCTCCGTTTTTTTATATTTTATACATAAAAAAATCCCCGAGCAAAAACTCAGGGCAGATGGAGCGGGTCGTAAGAGTTAAACTCACATCTCCTACCGGGAAGGAAGGTATTCTAACGTTGAAATAAACCCGCATAAGAAGCGGATTACGAGGCTCGAACTCGCTACCTCCACCTTGGCAAGGTGGCGCTCTACCAGATGAGCTAAATCCGCATATTATAAGGAGAGCAGTCAATCATCATGCCGACTTATCTGCCCGCCGAAGTGCTTCCGGACGGAATCGAACCAT